>UQMR01000010.1 GCA_900542255.1 uncultured Porphyromonadaceae bacterium | reverse complement strand
GGCGACTATACGGGCGACCTGGGTGTGGAGAAGTCTTATGAGAAGGTGTTGCGGGGCGTGAAGGGCGAGGAGATACTCTTGCGGGATGCCCACGGACGCATCAAGGGCAAGTACGAAGACGGCAAGTACGATATCCCTCCCGTTTCGGGTTCCAATCTTACCCTTTCGCTCGATGCCGAGTTGCAAGCCTACGGTGAGCGGTTGATGCAGAACAAGATAGGGGCTATTGTGGCGATAGAGCCCGCCACGGGCGAAATTCTGGCGCTGGTATCGAGCCCTACCTACGACCCCTCGTTGCTCGTGGGGCGTGACCGGGGAACCAACTATGCCGCTCTTGTGCGCGACCCGTACAAACCTTTGTATGACCGTGCTATTATGGGTATGTACCCCCCGGGCTCTACATTCAAACCCACGCAAGGCCTCATTTTGTTGCAAGAGGGTGTGGTGACGACCTCCACTTTATATCCCTGCTCGCATGGGTTTATAGCCGGCGGTTTGCGGGTGGGCTGTCATGGCCATGCGTCGCCCATACAGTTGGTGCCGGCGCTTGCCACCTCTTGCAATGCCTATTTCTGCTATGGGTTGCGTGCTATGATAGACAGTCGCAGGCGCTATCCCTCGACAGCCGAAGCCTTCGAGGTGTGGAAGCGCCACCTCGTCTCTATGGGCTATGGCTACCGTTTGGGTATAGACCTGCCGGGCGAGAAGCGCGGTTTCTTGCCCAATAGTGCCTATTACGACAAGTATTACGGCCGCAACCGTTGGAGTGCGCTCACCATCATCTCCATAGCCATAGGGCAGGGCGAGGTGCTGGCGACCCCGGTGCAGATAGCCAATCTGGCGGCAACGATAGCCAATAAGGGGCATTACTTCGTGCCGCATGTAGTAAAGGCGATAGAAGACAGCGTTATCTCATCCGAATATACAGTGCCGCACTATCCTACCGTAGATGCACATTACTACGACTATATCGTCGAGGGTATGCGCATGGCGGTAACCGGCGGTACCTGCCGGCTGGCGGCGATACCCGGGGTAGAGGTGTGCGGCAAGACCGGAACCGCCCAGAATCCGCACGGAAAAGACCACTCTGCCTTCATGGGGTTTGCCCCGATGGAGAATCCGCAGATAGCCATAGCGGTGTATGTAGAGAATGCCGGTTTCGGAGCTACCTACGGTGTGCCCATAGGCAGTCTTATGATGGAGTTCTACCTCCACCGCAAGATAGACCCTTCGAGACAATATCTCGAAGACAGAATGTTGAACTCAAATACCATTATATACAGTGGCGTCAAGAAGCATTAATGTATGGAAGTCGGTCGATAAGGTGGCGATAGTCATATACCTGATTCTCGTCTTCTTTGGGTGGGTGAGTATATATGCTGCCGGATACGATTTCGACCGGGCGAGCATATTCGATTTTGCCGAGCGCTCGGGCAAGCAGCTGTTATGGATTGCCCTGTCGTTTGTCATATCCGCGGTCATACTCTCTATCGAGGCCCGCTTTTATGAAACATACGCTTATCTCATATATATAACTCTTATTCTGCTTCTTATAGCAACCATCTTTGTCGCCCCCGATATCAAAGGGTCGCATTCGTGGCTTGTGTTGGGGCCGGTGAGTTTGCAGCCTGCCGAGTTTGCCAAGTTTGCCACGGCTCTTGCCCTTGCCAAACTCTTCAATAGCTATAATTTCAAGTTTACCCGCCCGGCAAACTTTTTCAAAGTGGTGCTCATCATATTGCTGCCTATGCTGCTCATCATTATGCAGCGGGAGACGGGCTCGGCATTGGTATATCTCTCGCTTGTACTCATGATGTATCGCGAGGGGATGACCGGGCTGGTGCTGTTTGGCGGTTTGTGTGCCATTCTCTACTTTGTCATGGGCATAAAGTATAGCGATGTCTTGTGGTGCGGGGCCCCCTTGGGAGAGATATGGGTGCTGGGCATTATATGCGTTGTGATGGCCGGCATGGTGTGGTTTTTTGCGGCCCATAAAGAGATAGCGCGTAATTTGTCCATCGGTTATATGGTCGTGGCTGTGGCGATTGCCATATTGCAGTGGGTGGGAGTGGAGTTGCCTATGCTCTATCTGCTCCTTGGCGTTGTGGCATTATCGGTGCTCTATCTGTTGGTGATGTTTTTTGTAACCCTGGCCCCGCGCCTGCTTGCGGTGGCGGCCATAACGATTGCCTCGGTGGCTTTCCTTTTTTCGTGCAATTATGTGTTTAGCAGTGTTCTCGAACCTCACCAGCAGATGCGTATCAAGGTCTTGCTGGGGATGGAAGAGGATTTGCGAGGTGCCGGGTATAACGTCAACCAGTCTAAAATAGCGATAGGCTCGGGCGGCTTCTGGGGAAAAGGTTTTCTCAACGGCACGCAGACGAAGCTCAATTATGTACCGGAGCAAGATACCGATTTCATCTTCTGTACCATCGGCGAGGAAGAGGGCTTTTGGGGGTCGTGTCTGGTGATAGGATTGTTTACAGCCCTTATCTTGCGCATCATGGTTATTGCCGAGCGCCAGCCGCGTCCGTTTGGCAGGGTGTATGGCTACTGCGTATTGTCTATATTCTTCCTGCACTTGCTTGTCAACATAGGCATGGTCATAGGGTTGTGTCCTGTGATAGGCATACCGTTGCCCTTTTTCAGCTACGGGGGCTCTTCGCTATGGGGATTTACGATACTGCTGTTTATTTTATTGCGTATCGATGCCTCCCGTTCCGAGCACTTCTGATTTCCCGGTATGCGGCAGGGGAGTGGCAGATGTCATATATGGCGCATCTCACCTCTTCTTGTTCCCCTTTTCTTCCCCTTGTTTTTCTTGCGCTACGACGTGAGGTATGAGAAATGCCGTGTATACTTGCAGTACCGCCGAGATGGTAAGAATAACCAGCCAGTCGGTTCCGCCCCTGAACATGAGGTAGGAGGCAAACAGCAGCATGAGCGTGCCGAACAGCTCTATCAGTACCAGCCGCCGCAATCGTGTGTTTTTGCCCTTATACGGGGTTGTGAGCCGTACAATGGACATTCCTGCCGCTCCTATTGCAAATATGTAGGGAACCCAGGCGGCTGTTACGAAGAGTGGCAATATGGCACCGGCCAGCACGAGCAGGGCCGATGTCTTGAAAATGATATCTTTTATAGTCTCTTTCATGTCGTTATTTGACTGTCTCTTGTGTTGTTGCGGTGTCGGTAACAACACGGAATACATCCTCGTGTACCCTCTGCATACCATATTGTTCTCGGGCTATGCGTTCTATGCTTTGAGGGTCGTTTTCCAACTCTTGCAGTTTGTTGCGATACTCTTGTATTAGTGACTTCTCTTTGGCAATATTGTTTTGCAGCGAGCGTATGCGACGGTCGTTTTTATAGAGCTCCATGTAGTTATGGTCTATCAGGAAGAGATGAGCCACCGTAAATCCTATGATGAGCAGCAGAGAAATATGTGTGAATACATATTTTCTGATGAAAGACGCTATGTCTGACAAGATTTTTTTCATAACCGCTATATTCCCTGCAAAGATAGCCATTTTTTCTCACACCCGTTTGCCGCCTGCCCTTATGGGATTGGTCGTGGGCGGCGGGTAGGGTCGGGTGTTGCACCGGGGCGTTTGTCTGGTGGGGCTATTCCGATGTGTTGCGTTTGGTGATGATGCCTTCGAGGAAATCGGCAACCTTTTGCAGGCTCTCAGCCTCTTTCCACTTGATTTTGTTTTCCTTCAAGAACGCGTTGAATGCTTTGCGTTCCTCTTTGGAGAGTATGCCGTTTACGCCCCTTTTGGTGGCATGGCATATATCCTCGTCGGTCACGATGGTAAATCGTGTGATGGTGGGTAGCGTGCTGCTGTTGTAGCGGTCGGCCTTCGTTTCGTTGTATTTCCGGGCGGCGACGTTGCCGTAGTCATCGAATGCCGCCACATTTTGCGTGGCAGAGACCGACGTTCCCATGCCATACGCGCCGCTCCCCTTGTTCATAGAGCTGAAATCGGCCTCGCAGGTACGTCCCACTAATACATGCGGGGTAGCATAGAGGCGCTCGACGTAGTACTTCCCTTTGTGTTCGAGGACGGTGTTGTTGTCGCATACCACCGAGTCGATATAGAGCGCATTGCTTGCGGCCTTTATATCTTCGCCGTCGATAAAGTGCAGGGTGTTGTTAAACAGATGGATGTTTATATTGGCATGAGCAGGTGCGCTGTTGCGGTAATAAACCGTCGCAGGCTCGAAGTCGTCAAACAGGTAAGGCCATCCTTCGGTGGGTTCGTAATCGGCGGCAAAGCCGGCGGTGGCTGCGCACAACAGGGTCGCAATGGCAAGAGCTTTCATATTTTTCCTTTTTGAAGTGTTTGTATAGTGCTTTTCTCTTGTTGCGAAAATAGTGATTTTTTTTATTTCCCCGTTGTTTTTGTTGTTTTTTATCTATTGCGGCTGCCGATACTTTTCATTTGCTGTGTTTCAATGAAACTCTTGATAAGGATAATATATTTATCGAAAAACAGTAATTTTTTATTGAAAACGCTTGCCTGTGTCGCTAAAAATTCCCACCTTTGCCCTGTCGGACAGCCAGCGTCTGAGGCTGCCGGCATAAGCGATAAAAATATTACGGTAGCACCCAAAGTAATGGAAGCAGTTTTTTGTTTTGCATACGATTTGTGCTATCTTTACCGAACCAAAATTAACCTTATTTTAAAACTATCAAACAAGATGAAAACAAGAACTCTCTCTCTGGTTGTAGTATTGTTGGCGCTTTTTTCTTCGTGCCTGTTGGCTAATGCCGAGGGGTTGAGCGCATTCAAGCTGCGCAACGGTGCTACGGTATACATCTGGGAAGACAAGTCGCAGCCCGATGTATACGGTATGGTTACTTTCAATGTCGGAGCAATCGACGACCCTGCCGAGTACACCGGTCTGGCTCACTACCTCGAACATGTGATGTTCAAGGGTACGCAGACGATAGGCGCGCTCGATTGGGCGAAGGAGAAACCCCTCTACGAGCAGATTATCGCCAAGTATGACGAGATGGCCGATGCTGCCGACCAACAGGCAAAAGATGCTATTGGTCTTGAAATTAACAAACTCTCGGTAGAGGCTGCCCAGTATGCCGCTGCCAATGAGTTGTCGCTCCTTGTCGATGGCATGGGAGGCCAGAACCTCAATGCCGGTACGGGGTGGGACCAAACCTCATACTATAATACCTTTCCTCCCACACAGCTCGAAAAGTGGCTCGAATTGTATAGCGAGCGTTTTATCGACCCCGTTTTCCGTGGCTTCCAAACCGAGCTCGAAGCTGTGTACGAGGAGTACAATATGTATAAAGACAACATGGGTTCCAACCTCTCGGAATTCCTTTTCTCGAAAGCCTTCGAGGGTACGCCCTATGCCCGTCCTATCATAGGCCTGCCCGAGCACCTCAAAAATCCTCGGTTGAGCCGTCTTATCGAGTTTTATAACACTTGGTACGGGCCCGAGAATATGGCCATTATACTTGTCGGCAACGTCGATGCACAGACTGCCATACCGCTTATCAGGCAAAAATTCGAACGCCTGCCGCGGCGCGAAGCCCGTGCCCATGCAACGATGGACCGCACGCTCTTCAAAGGGCGCAAGGAGTTGTCCGAGAAGCTCTATTATCGTCCCTTCCTCGTGATGATGTACAACGGCGCACCCTCCAATTCGCAAGACGAGATAGCCCTTTCGGTATGTGCTTCTCTGCTTTCCAACAATCAGGAGAGCGGTTTGCTCGACAAATTGTCGGTCGACGGCGATATTATGGGCGCATCGGTCAGCCCCGTTTCGTTCCGCAATGCCGGTATCCTTATGGTACAGGCTTTCCCCTCTTACGATGCCGGGCAACGCCGCTACGACAGCAACAAGTCGGTAGAGAAAAAAATCCTTCACGAGATAGACCGCTTGCGTAACGGTGAGTTTACCGCCGAGCAGTTGGAGGCTGTCAAGCAGGCGATGATTCGCGAGTACGACATGAGCATGGAGTCGAGCGAGTTCAAGGCCATGATGTTGGCGTCGCTGTTCAATACCGGCAGCAATCCCGCCGATATTATCACCTACCGCGACCGCGTTGCAGCTATCACAGCCGACGATGTGAAAGCCGTAGTAGACAAATACCTGACTAACAATTATATGGTTGTCAACGTACAGGAGTTGCGCGGCGACCGCAAGTCTGAGAAGCTCGATAAGGTTGCCAAACCCGGATACCAGCCGGTAGAGGCCGTAAAGGGTGCGAAGAGTGCCTATGCGCAATATCTCGAATCTATCACCGTGCCGGCTCCCGTTCCCGAGTATTGCGATTTCGCCTCGGTACAGGAGGCTAAGGTCAATACCCGAAGCAAGCTCTCATATACACACAATCCGCAGAACGACGTATTCAGCCTCACGCTCCGTTATGGCGTAGGCAAGCGTCGCATGCCGTTGCTCGAATATGCCGTACCTCTCATGAACGATGCCGGCATCATGGCCTTCCTCGCCCCGCACGACTTCAAGCAAGCTATGGCGCGCATCAATGCCACCTGCCACTATTCGGTCAGCGATGACTATATGACGGTAACCCTCTATGGCGACGAGCGTTCCTTGCAGCAAGCCTGCCAGCTCTTGCAGCGTCAAATCCTCATGCCGCAGCTCGATGAGAAACAGTTGCAGTCGATTATCGGTTCGGAATACAGTGCGCGCATGATGGAGAAAGAGAGTGTCGAGTCGCAGCAACAGGCAACGTTGCAGTATCTTCTCTATGGCGAAAACTCAGACCTTATCACCCGCAAGCCGCTCAAAGACGTAATATTCCTTACCATCACCGACCTTACCAAGGCATTCCAGGAAGCCACGAAGTATGAGTTTACGGCACATTATGTGGGTACGATACCCTTTAAGCAGGTGACCGATATACTGAGCCGCAATCTGCCCCTTATGGAAAATGAGGCTCCGTCGCTCTCGCCCGAGGTAGAAGACCGCGTGCAGTATGCCGAGAATACCATCTATTTCCTCCCCAACGACAAGGCTAAGCAAAGCAACATATACTTCCTCATAGAGGGCAAACCTTTCGATATCGCTGATGATGTGCTCCTCGAAGCCTTCTCGTCTTATTTCGGCGCAGGATTCGGAAGCCTCGTTGTCGATGAGATACGCGAGAAACGCGCTATGGCCTACTCGTCGTATGGTGTCATACAGACACCGCAGCTCGCCGGTAAGAACTGGTGCTTCTTCGGCTATGTAGGTACGCAGGGCGATAAGACAATCGATGCCTTGGACGTATACATGGGATTGCTGGCCGACATGCCCGAGGCGCGCGAGCACTTCGACGTCGTGAAAGCCAACATGCGCGAGTCGGTACTCAGCCACAAACCCGGTTTCCGTTCGCGCAGCCTCGTATTTGAGCACTGGAAACGTCTCGGGTATACCCAAGACCCCGCCATCGATGATATGAAGCGTATCGACTCCCTCACTTTCGACGATATCGTGCGCTTCTATCAGGAGAACATCAAGGGCAAGCCCGTTGCCATTGCCATTGTCGGAAACCCCAAGAGCTTCGACGTGAAGGCATTGGAGAAATATGGCAAGGTTGTCAAATTGCAACGTTCCAAACTCTATTCCGATGATTCACTCGACTTCTAACGGTCGATGAGCATGATACAGAAAGAGCGGCGACTCTCGCAGTCGCCGCTCTTTCTGTGATTATACGTTTTCTGTCTCCTCTGCCTCTTTCCTGTCGCAAGAGAGAGGCTTCGGTGAGCTTCTTTCGGAGTAGCGACGGGATGCTCCCGGGCATCGTTTTGTAAAGAGGGAGTGGGGCGGCAGGCTTGCACGCCGTCGGTGAGGCGCCATGCCGGGTTGTTGTGGTGCGGCGTCCATATAGTATTACTCCTGCCTGTCGGCAACTATGTGCGACAGGCAGGAGTTGTTTTGCGGGGTTCTGACGAAGAGTGTGCAGCCCATTGTGTATATGGGTCTGTGCGGCATCAAGCAGGGCGATGCAGCGCCTTGCATTGTGTGTGGTAGGAGGGTTAGAGTTTCCGTTGCCAGAACCACATTTCGTTGAACGTGATGGAAACCACTACGCTCAGATGGTCTTCGCTGAGCAGGCGGTTGGGCGAGCTGTTGCGGTGGCTGTATTCGAGCCCTATGTTGAGCATCGACTTGTCGCTTCTGAACGGGAAGCCGAAGCCGCAGCTTATGCCGTATTCTCTTACGTGGTTGTTCCCTACCATGATGTATGATTGCTCATAGTATCCGCCTATGCGGTAGCGTATGTAGTCGAAGTAGCTGGTCGACAAGAGTTTGGGGCGGAACTCCAATCCGGCGGCAATCTTCATGCGGTTGCTCATGTTTTCGTACGAGTCTGTGTTGGGGTTGAAGAATTTTGCGCGCTCCCACAAGTCGTAGCGTACATCTACGGCGGCCGTCAGTCGTTTGTCGTAGACATAGCTTACGCCGGCTCCGAATCCGTGAGGCATCGAGTAGAAGCTCTTCATGTTGAAACTTGTTGTATCGCTGTTGGTGGCGTATGCTGCCGCCGTACCCAACAGTGGTTTGCCCAGCGTATATACGAAGCCCAGTGTTACGTCGTGTTTCTTGGCGAATGTGTGCATCAGTTGCAGACCGGCCTGGAAGCGGAAGTCCGATACCGAGAGTATTTTATAGTATGCACCCGCATCGGCATCTTCGGGGCTGACTTCTATGGCGTTCTGTATGTCGCCAAAGATATACCCGAAGTTTACGCCCAGCGAAACCCAGTCCCACGGCTCGTATGCCACGCCGGCAAACGCCTGCGAGATGCCGCCTTCGCCAATGCGTGTGTAACTGCCGTTGCTGATATAGTTGCCGTAGGTGTATTGCACGTGTGTGAGCGGGGTAAGTCCTGCGCTGGCGGCGACACGTTTCCCGAGCGGGAATTGCATCAGTATATAGTTGAGGCCGCCGCTCTGGCCTTCGGTGCTGGTACCGTTCTCTTCGTACCAGCTTGCTTTGTAGTCGGCCGAGAAGTCGAACATAAACGTCAGCGAGTCTATCGCCGTGTATGACGCCGGGTTCATTACATTTATCTGCAAGTTGTTGCGCATGCCTATACCTGTGCCGCCCATAGAACGTTGCGCTCCTGTGGCGTTGTCATCGAGCGTTCCGTAACCATATTGAGAATAGGGCGTTTGTGCGGTCGCGGCAGGGAACGAGAGGCACGACATCGCAACGATAGCGAAGAGTATCGCGGTGAATTTATATTTCGACATTGTATTCTAATATTCGGTTCAAACCTTTCGGGACTAAATTTCTATCCAGGAAGATAACCTCTGTACTCTCCCTGGTGGCGGGTACCTGCGGTATCTCTTCATTTTTAAGGGCAAAGATAACTCTTTTTGTCATTGCCGCCAAACGCTCGGCATCCCCTCCCGTTAAGAAAACCAAAAGTTCGTCGTAGCGTTTGCTGCATTCGTGTATGTAGCCCTCTATCTCGTAGGCGATGCCCTGCAAAGAGCCCGAGCGCAGGGCGGTCTCGGTGTCGTATCCCCAGAGTGGGGTATCGCCCTGTGTGCCCACGAGGGGCAGGCGCCCCGTATGCTCGTGTAGCGATTGCAGCCGCAAGTCGGCGCCCGGAGCAATGTTGCCGCCCACGAAAATTCCATCGGCCGATAATAAATCGTATGTGATGGCAGTCCCGGCATCTATAATCAGTATGTTTCGTTGCGGGAAAATAGTTTGCGCTCCTACGGCTGCGGCGATGCGGTCGTAGCCCAAGGTGTGTGGCGTGCGATAGCCTATGGCGATGGGAAGTAACGTCTTCTCGTCGAAGCATATCGCCTTTGCGGCGTGGGCTTGCAGCCACTCTTGCAGCGGCTTGTTGTAAGCCCCTCTTACCGAGCAGTACATCGTGGCCTCTATGGGACAGTCTTTTACGAAGTTGCTTACAAATTGCACGGCGTCGTCGCTTTCGCTTGCGGCGCCGGCTGTTGCTATCCCCTTTTCAAAGGTAGTCAGCTTTATAGAGCTGTTTCCTTGGTCTATTATAAGTCTCATAACGCCTGCAAAGGTAGTAACTATTTTGCCCCGAAATTGTGTGCTGCTCTCTTTTTTATATCAAATTGTTATATTATACCCCCAAAAGACCTATTTTGTTGTATTATCCTCACAATTTGTCTCACGGATTTATTAAAAAATGCTTTATACCTACTTATTGTATGTTCTTCAACATATTTCTTGGTCATTAATGACGTTTTGGTAAGGCTTATTTGTTAATACTAATTATTATTTTGTTAAAAAACGGCCTGTTTTAAGTTCTTTCTTGCCGATTTTTTCATTGGATTTTCAATCGTTAATCTTTATTAACTATTTGTTTTTGTCATCTTTTCGAAATGTAATAATGCTGAAATATTAATTTTATATATCTGGTATTCAGCTTATTAGATATATGCATCCGGAGGGTGCCCGCCCCCCTTCGGGGTACCCTGCCACTCTTATGCGGTTGGCTTCGATAAAAATATTACATTTTATCACATCCATGTATTTTTTTTATCGCTATTTCTTATCTTTGTAAATGCCATGCTGTGCTAAGCGAGGCAAGCCTCACGGCTTGGTCTGAGACGAAAGAAAAGGCTTTCATGGTTTGCCTGTCGTGTTACTCCCTTGTCGGGTTTTGTGCAAAGACAGTAATAAAATGAAACCTCGGTTTTGCCGACAATAACCTAAACCTAGCCTCCCGCAGGCAGCCGGTATGAGAGAAGAGAATTGCTATTTAATAATGTATATTATCGCTTATTTAATGTTTTAACTAATTTCAGACGTATGAGAAAACTAACAATGTTCTTGTGTGCCCTTTTCGTGGGAGTAGCGTCTGCGATGGCTCAAACCGCCATTACAGGTACGGTGCTTTCTGCCGACGACGATTCACCGATATACGGTGCTTCTGTCCTCGTTAAGGGTACGAACGTATCGGCTATTACGGATGCCGATGGACGCTTCTCTATCAAGTTGCCTGATGGCTCAAACACGCTCGTCGTTTCGTACATCGGTATGGAAAAAACCGAGGCTTTTGCCCGCAACGGCATGGTAGTAAAACTCTCTTCTACCACGACGCTCGATGAGGTTATCGTCGTTGGTTACGGTGTGCAAAGCCGTGAGGCAAAGACCGGTGCCGTAGTGCAAGTTTCCGGTGACGATTTGGCATCTATACCTGCCACTTCGGTCGACCAAATGTTGCAAGGTAAGATGGCCGGTGTGCAAATCTCCAGCAACAACGGACAACCGGGTGCCGCCACAAGTATCCGTATCCGTGGTACGTCTTCTATCAACGCATCCAATGCGCCGTTGTATGTGGTCGATGGTGTTCCCGTCATGAGTGGTGATATCTCTACCGGTGGTGCTGCCGAGAGTACCAATGCCATCGCCCTTATCAACCCCAGCGATATTGCTACCATCACGGTTTTGAAAGACGCTGCCGCAGCTTCTATCTACGGTTCGCGTGCTGCCAACGGTGTAATTCTTATTACTACCAAGAGCGGTAGCGACAGCCAAGGCAAAGCTCGCATTTCAGCCCGTGTACGTTATGGTATGACTACGTTGGCCAAAGATGGTGATTACGATCCTATGGACCCCGAGACTTGGGTAAACTATTATCGTACAGCCGTTATCAACGCCGGTGGTAATCCCGATGATCCTTCCAGCCAATACTACATGCCTCTGGGTACGCTTTCGCAACCCATGACCAACTGGATGGATGCCCTTACCCGCACAGGTTCGCTCCAAGAGTATGAGGTGAACGCACAAGGCGGCAATGGCAAGACCAACTACTATGCTTCGGCTTCTTACGGCAAGAACGAGGGTGTTACCTACGCATCGGATTTCGAGCGCATACAGATGCGTGTCAATGTAGACAGCGAGCTGAACAAGTGGCTCAAAATAGGTGCCCGTGTCAATGGCGGTTACATGCGTATGCGTGGTGAGCAAACCAACAAAGATGATAGTTGGACATACAACAACCCCTTCTTCGTAGGTATGTATTTGCCCCCGACGGTTCCCGTTTACAACGAAGACGGTTCTTACAACCGCAACATCCCTCTGCTTAATGATGTTAATGCATTGGCTTATGCCTTCGAGAAGAACGAGTATGATACGCACTACAAGTTCAACGGCTCGATGTACTTGGAGTGGAAGCCTATCAAGCAACTTACTTTCAAGACCAACAACAGCTCTGAGTTGCTCTTCTCGCGCCTTTACAGCTATTCTCCCGGTTACGTGTATGAGAACCAGATGAATGCTGTAACTACTTTCGATAGCCAATATTCGGCCTTCACTACATCAAATACCGGTGTATATGAAGATAACTTCAACGAGGAGCACTTCCTCCGCGTATTGGTAGGTCAGGAGTTTACATATACCAAGTCTCTTGCCGACCAAGGTTCTACGCAAGACGTTAACCCGCTTATTCCTTATGTAACAACGGGTAACCAATCTTACAACCGCTTGTATTATAGCGAGACGGCTGAGAAACTTCTCTCGTTCTTCGGAGTTGTCGACTACAACTACCTCAACAAGTACTACTTGCAAGCATCTGTTCGTGGTGACGGTAGCTCGCTCTTCGGACAGAACAAACAATGGGGTTGCTTCTGGTCGGTAGGTGCATCGTGGAACATGGAGAAAGAAAACTTCCTTAAAGATGTTTCCTGGATCAACCAATTGAAACTCCGTTACAGCTATGGTGTAAACGGTAACAACGGTATCGGCGCATACGGCGCATACGGCCTCTACTCTACCCTGCTGAATCCTTACAACGGTTGGGTGGGTCTCGGCCCGGCCCAGTTGCCCAATCCCGACCTCTCTTGGGAAACCAACAAAGCACACAACGTCGGTATCGACTTCCGCTTCTGGGAGCGTTTCAGCGGTACGTTCGAGTACTACCACCGTACGACCGAAGATATGTTGCTCTCTACCCGTATCCCGTATACTACCGGTTTCTCGTCGATGATGCGTAACGTAGGTTCTATTTGGAACCAAGGTTTCGAGGCTCAGTTAGACTTCGCCATCTTCGACCGCAGCGACCTCCACTGGTCTATCGGCCTTAACTTCTCTATGAACAAATCGCACGTTATAGACCTCGGTAGCGAAACCCGTATTTCTGCCGGTAACGGCCTCTACATTGTCGAGGGCGAGCAACTCATGCAATTCTACCTCTACGACTATGCAGGCGTTAACCCCGTAAACGGTGAGGCTCTTTGGTACAATGAGGCAGGTGAGATAACCAATAACTTTACCGACGCTCGTCGCGTTTACAAAGGCTCGCCCGAGCCTATTGCTACCGGCGGTTTCAATACCGCTTTCAACTGGAACGGTATCGATTTTAGCGCCAGCTTCGAGTATAAGTTCGGTAACTACATACTTACCCCCGATAACCAAATTCTCTGGAACGACGGTGCTTCTTTCGGCGGACAACAACTGGCTGTTGCCGGTAACTACTGGCAGAACATAGGCGATACCGGCGTTTCGCCCAAACCCGTAGCCAATAACGGTACCAATTCGGCCTATACATTGTCTACCCGTTTCCTCGAGCGCGGCGATTACCTCCGTATCAAGGATATGACCTTGGGTTATACTCTGCCCCAAAAGTGGACCAAGAAGGCTGCCATGAGCAATGTACGCATCTATTTGAGTGCATACAACCTCTTCACATTCCACGACGTTCATACCTCTATGGACCCCGAGCGTGGTGTATCGGGTACCGGTCTCGGTCTCTATCCTACCACCAAATCTTTTGTTATCGGTCTTGATGTAACATTCTAATAACCCGTAAACTGAATATAGATAATGAAAAAGATATTTTTATTGGGAGCCGTAACGCTTTTCGCTCTTGCCTCTTGCGACCTTACCGAGGAACCGGTAACCGCACTCCAAACAGACATTGCGTTGGCTACCTACGACGGTCTTAACGAGGCTACTTCCGTCCCCTATGTCAACCTGCGCGGTGAAGGTTGGTATGGTTCATACACCAGCCTTATGCTCGATGTAATGTGCGGCAATGCTGTTGCCGGCGACCCCATCAATACCGGTCGTGGTATGATGTTCAACAACTGGCTTTTCACGGCCGATGGCGGATGGAGCACTTACGGCTCTGCCTACACGGCTATATATCAATGTAACAACGTGATTTTCAAAATCCGTAACGACCGCGATACCTATCTTGCTGAGAGCGGTGTAACAGACCAAATGCTCGACAACCTCATGGGTGAGTGCCTCTTTATGCGTGCACTCTCTTATTTCGACTTGGTACGTTTCTACTCTAAGCCCTACAACGCAGCTACGGCCGGCAGCGACTTGGGTGTGCCCATCATCAGCGAAGACCCCGCTGTGAGCGCAGTAGCTCTTCCCTCTCGCGAATCGGTGCAAAAGGTTTACGACTATATCGTATCTGACCTTACCACGGCGCTCGATTGCATGGACGAGACCTATATCCGTGCCAACGTACTCGATACAAAAGCTACTTGTACCTATCATGTGATAGAGGCTTTGCTGGCACGTGTTTACCTCTACATGCACAACTATGAGAAAGCCGAGGAGATGGCTACCAACGTAATTACCTGCGGTGACTACACCATCGCCAACGCTTCGCAATTCGTTACTACTTGGACAGAGGATACATGGTCGGCCAACCGCGAAATCATCTTCGGTGTATTCTCGGTTCAATCTGAGGGACAAATCTCCAACGGTAACGGTATGCTTACCGACCCCGTTAACGGTTACGGCGATGTGCGCGTTTCGGAGGATTGGTCGTCATTGCTCGACGCAAACGACATCCGTCTCACCATGTGCGAGACTTCGCCCAACTATCCCGGTTACATTTGGCCTGCCAAATATCGTAAAGCCAGCGGTATCGCTTACAGCAACGTGCCTATTTTGCGTATCTCTGAGATGTATCTGATACGTGCCGAGGCTCGCTACTTCCTCAATAATCACGATGGCGCATTGGCCGACCTTACTACCGTAACGTCGAACCGCAATGCTCCCGCTTATTCGGCTGCTACGCTCGACAATATCTTCAATGAGAACCGCAAAGAGTTTGCTTTCGAGGGGCATGTTTACCATGACTTCAAACGCTTCGGCCGCGGTGTAGAGCGCGTCGATGTTGTGACCGGTACTTCAAACCAAAGTGTACCTGCCGACAGCTACTTGTGGTTGATGCCCATGGCTACCAGCGAAAGGGACGTGAACCCCAACCTTGTACAAAACCCCGGTTATTAATGCTTTAATTAAACAGGAAAGAAAATGAAAGTAAAAAGTTTATTATACACTTCGCTTGCCGCTTCGCTGCTCTTTGCTTCGTGCAACCTCAACGAGCAGCCTGTTTTCGACGATGCGACGCAAGCCTTCATTGCCTTCAGCGCCACTTCGGGTAATGTATTCGAGGCTGTTGACGGCGTGCCCGATACGCTCAAAATAGAGCTCTATTGCGCTTCGGTTGCCGGTATCACCGCTTCGGTGCAAGTAGTTGTTACCGATACTGCCTATGCCGAAAGCCAACGTGCCAAAGAAGGTGTCGATTTCAAGATTGAAGGCGAATCGGAAATACATTTCGATGCCGATAACCGTTTTGCAACTATCAAAATCGTATCTATCGACAACAATGTACAGGGTGGTAACAACAAACGTTTCGACCTCGTGCTTACTTCGCCCCAAGGTTGCAACCTCGGTGCTAACAAACGTTTCACCGTAACTATCCTCGACGATGAAGATCCCGTGAACATGCTCATTGGTAACTACACGGCAACTGCCGAGAGTGCATTCCAAGGCTCGCCTGCTGAGACCTGGTCGGCTACGATAGAGCGCGATTTCGAGAGCGACGATGTCGTTTATATCCAACCTATTTGTGAATTTGGCGGTCTGCCCGGTTCGTCAGTTTCTCCCGTTGCGGCTACTGTCGACGCAGCTTCCAATACGATACACGTACAGTTGGGTCAGACGTTGTATTCTTCGGGCGAAACAAACATGTTGCTCGCTGACCTTAATGGTAATACCTCGGGTAACCTCATTGCAGACCTCTACATCGAGGGTACCAGCGTACGTTTCGTATTCCGTTCAGGCTATGGTGTACCTGTTCCCGACCAAGCCGGTTACTGGTATCAAGCTCTGCAACCCGCTACGTTCGTAAAACAATAATTGTCTAATCCGAAAAGCTATATAAACGATGAAAAAAATAATATATATGCTTCCCCTCGCAATCTGCCTTATAATGGCAGGTTGCGCCAAATGGGACGAGTTTGAACCCCTTCCCGCCGATACATGGGGTGCCGCATGCGAGCTGACGGTGGAGACTCCCGATACGGTGACCACTACCGAGCTGCCCATTACAGTGATTACTCGCAATGCAAGCTATGTAGCCTTGCTTTTGAGTGACACGGCTATGGTAAACATTGACTACACAACACTCCTGCAAGAGCAATATCCCGGTGCATCGCGTATAGAGACCAATTATGAGGGCGATACTCTCGACCTTAACGTATCGGGTGTAGTAGCAGGCAACACCTATTTCCTCTATGTTGTGGGTGTTAACAAAGCCGGTGTACAGACAACGTTCAACAAAGCCATCGGTGCAATTGACGTGACAGCTCCTGTTATCACCTCTACTTTCCCCTTGACGCCTACCAACGAAGGCCATACCGTAACGCTCACATTCAACGAGACGATTGTACGCGAGAGCGGTGCCGGTGCAATTACCTATCAGGTATTGGATGGTACGATGAGCGAGGTTTACAAAGGTACGATAGCCGAGACCGATATCGAGGCTTCGGGTCGCAACCTCCGTGTATCGTTGCCCACAACCGTAGAGTTTGCCGAGGGCGTACAGTATGCCGTGCTTCTCTCATTTGCCGAGGGTGCAGTAGCTGACGTCTATGGTAATCCTATGGCTGCTATCAACAACCAATTGGAAGCTGGTGGTCTGCCCTCGGGTCCGTGGTGGCGTTATATCAACGAAGGTGGCGGTGGCGATACCCCCGGTGACGTTTATGGCTTCCTCTCGGAAGGTACGTATGTATGGTCGTTCGACTGGGAAGATTCACAATCTTCTTATGCAGGTATGACAACTACTACGCAATTTACTTGCGCCGGTGCAACGACATTTGATGGAATGGATGCCTATAAGTGGGATATCAGCGAATTCCTTGTTGATTTAGGCTTCTTCGATGCTTCAACGGCGATGACATTCAACGGATTCTCATTCGAGTATTCGGGAAAGAATTTCTTCATCATCATGGACGAATCTCTCCAAGATTATGCACAAATAGGTGTTGCTGAGTTTACAGATGGATCCTCACGTCCTATTTGGTTGGCATATCTCGACGGTAATCAAGTAGGAGCGGATGTTACATTCGAATATGAAAATGGAACTCTCCAACCCTCTCCTTTAACCCCCAATTTGGTTTTGATTACGGAGTCTGATCAGGCCGGTTATGTAAGTCTGGTTGCTTACATTAACAATGCAACCATTTCGTATACCGCAGAAGATGCAATGGTTTCGTCTGCTAAGATTCGTGAGCAGATTAAGGCCTTCAATCCTGCAACCGCTCCCAAATTTGCTTGCAAAAAAATGATGAATAGATTTTAATCGATTTCAATCATTCTGATTATACCGCCCGGCCAATTGGCCGGGCGGTTTTTTATGACTTTGTCTTCTTTTCCCGTAGCTCCTTTATTGGCTCTGTTTCATACATTTTTTGTCAGAAAAAGAGTGAAATATTATCGTATTTTCCGTTCTTTTTTTTATCTTCGCCTCGTTCCGTGAGAATGGAACAGACCTTTACCGTAAACGATGAAAAATAATATTTTATGAAAAAATTTCTTTCTGTATCTGCTTTGGCACTCTCCCTTTGGGTTGCTCTGCCGGCTTTTGGTTATGTTATCACTCCCGAGGTGGCCAAAACAACCGCCGATAATCTGCTTTCGCTTGACTCGGACTTTACCGGTGCCGGTGCTGCCACGGTTACTACTGTTGCCGAGGATGGCACTCCGGCCTATTATGTAATAGAGTATAATGCCGGCGGCTGGGCTATCGTAGCGGCGCAATCGTCGTCGAAGCCCCTTATTGCCTATAACCCCACGGGTAAGTACGAGGCACCCGAGCCCATGCAAGCCGTGCTCGATGCCAACAAGAAGCGTATCGTTGCAGAAGCAAAAGAAAATGCAGATTATCAGCATATAGGATGGAGGCGTGCTGCACAACGCAAGCCTGCGGCTGAGCCCCTGTCGACCCCCGATGTCTCGCCGCTTATCTCGGTAGACCTCAACCAGGGAGCTCCTTTCTACGACCAATGCCCCACGGTGAGTGGGCAGCATGTCCTCGTAGGTTGTGTGGCTGTGGGTATGGGACAGGCTATGATGGTGGCCCGTTATCCCGAGCGTCCGGTGGGTTCGTATAGCTATACCGATGCTACGGTAGGCTACCTCTCGATAGACTACGATGCCGAGGCCCCCTACGACTGGGATGCCATGTATGCCTCCGAAACAACCGGTGATTATAGCGAAATAGCGCGCTTGTTATATCACTGCGGCGTGTCGGTACGTATGCAATATGGTATCGACGGTTCGGGCGCCTATTCGGTAGATATTGCCCCGGCTCTTACCCGCAACTTCCAGTACGACCCGGAGCTGATACGTTATGTGAGTAAATCGGATTATTCTCGTGAAGAGTGGATGATGCTGATACTCAATGAACTGGTGTTGGGCCGAGCTGTTATCTATGGCGGCAACAGCGAGGATAGTGGCCACTGCTGGAACTTAGACGGATGGAAGCAGTCCACACAGATGTTCCATGTCAACTGGGGCTGGGGCGGATATGGCAACTCGTACTTCGACATAGAGGCTATGGAAGACCAGTACCAAGGCATGAGTTTCCCCTATAACAACGACGCTATCATCGGTGTAGGAGCTCCTACTACCGCTCCCTATGGGCTCAACCTCAGCACTACCACCTTCTATTTGGGTACTGCTGCCGGTGTGGCTTTGGCCGATGTGCAAGTGCTCTGCGAGGACGAGGAGGCCGAGTTCTCATTCACCATAGAGGGCCCCGAGGGTCTTTTCGGCCGGGTAGAGTCGCCCTATATGGTAGAGAACATGAAGCTCGTCTCGACTGAAACGATTACCGATGCTGCGAAGTTCAAATATGCACTTATCACGGTGACCAATACTTCGACCGGCGAGTCTTTCTCTCGGGAGTTTACCCTGTATCTCCAAAACGGAAGCGGAGGCATATCCTCGGTATTCAGCAATGCCATGCGTCTCTATCCTGCCATCACACACGACCGCCTCACGGTGGAAGTACCTGTTGCAGGCGGCCGATATGCCATCTATACAATGACGGGGGCATTGGCCGGCGAAGGCAGCATAGAGGGATATGAGGCACAAATCTCGGTATCGTCGCTGCCCGCGGGTGCATACCTGTTCAAATATGTTCACCCCGAGGGAGTAGGCGTGAAGAACTTTATTGTAAAGTGATAAAGCTGATAAATGCCTGATATATAAGGCTGTATCGCAATATGCGATACAGCCTTTTTTACATCGTAAGACGTGAAGCAGTTCTTTTTTATATCGTATTTTCAATTTATATTATGCAGGCCGACCTCGTACCTTCATCATGTCACACCTCTTTCATCATATCGATAGGTAACTGTTCCACATCCCGCAGGTTGACGATGCTTCGTTCCGCAACCATTGTTTGCCCAGTTTCGTAGATCTGTAAAACAAACGTGTTGCCGGGCTATTTGTACGATGTGTCGCTTTGAAAGGCCGGCTGTTGAATGCTTTTTTCGGTTTTTTGTTAGAAAATCGCTAATCTTCTTCGGAAATGTGATTTTTTTTTTATCTTTGCCACTTCAAGAAAGACCTAACTTATAACGATGAAAATAAAGACTGATATGAAAAAATTCTTTTCTCTATTAGCCGTTACCTTTTTATGCATGGCATCGATGCAACCGGTGTCGGCAGAAGTGATAACTCCCGAGGTTGCCAAGACGACAGCCGATAATCTGCTCTCGCTCGATAAAGAGTTTGTGGGAGCCGGAGAAGCTACCGTAACCACCGTTACAGAGGAGGGAGTTCCTGTATACTATTTGATAGAATATAATGCCGGCGGTTGGGCTATCATTGCTGCACAATCGTCGTCGAAACCCCTTATCGCCTATAATCCTACGGGGGAATATGAGGCACCCGAGCCGATGCAGGCCGTACTCGAAGCCAACAAGCAGCGCATCGCCGATGCGGCAAAGAAAAATGCCGATTATCAGCATATAGGGTGGGGCCGTGCGGCACAACGCAAGGCCGCGGCTACCAATCCTACGCCCGATATCAATCCCCTTATTACGGTAAATCTCGACCAGTCGGCGCCGTTCAACAGCCAATGCCCCACGGTGAGTGGGCAGCGCGTTCTCGTAGGTTGTGTGGCTGTGGGTATGGCACAAGCCATGATGGTAGCCCGTTACCCCGACCGTCCGGTGGGGAAATACAGTTATACCGATCCTACGGTAGGCTATCTCTCGATAGACTACGATGCCGAGGCTCCCTACGACTGGGATGCCATGTATGCCTCGAAAGAGACAGGCAATTACAATGAGATAGCCCGTCTGTTGTACCACTGCGGCGTGTCGGTAAATATGCAATATGGACTCGACGGTTCGGGCGCATATACCGTGCAAGTGGCTACGGCTCTGCCTCGCAACTTCCAGTACGACCCCGAGCTGGTACGTCACGTAGACAAGCTCTCCAATAGAGACGAGTGGATTGCACTGCTCCTCGATGAGCTGGTGTTGGGTCGTGCCATCGTATATCATGGTAGCAGCGAAGACAGTGGCCACTGCTGGAATATCGACGGATGGAGACAAGCTACGCAAATGTTCCACGTCAACTGGGGCTGGAACGGATATGGAAACTCCTATTTCGACATCGACGCCATGCAAGACCAGTATCAAGGCATGAG
This sequence comes from uncultured Porphyromonadaceae bacterium, assembly GCA_900542255.1. Taxonomy (GTDB): domain Bacteria; phylum Bacteroidota; class Bacteroidia; order Bacteroidales; family Barnesiellaceae_A; genus Barnesiella_A; species Barnesiella_A excrementipullorum. The sequence continues at coordinate 25,112 of UQMR01000010.1, read as the reverse complement.
CTTCCCCTATAACAACGGTGTAGTGATAGGTGTAGGCGCTCCTACGACAGCTCCTTACGGGCTCAGCCTGAGCACTACCAACATACCGCTGGGTGCCAAGGCCGGTACGGTATTGGCCGACGTTATGGTACGCTGTGAAGATGAAGATGCCGAGTTCTCATTCACCATAGAGGGCCCCGAGGGTCTTTTCGGCCGGGTAGAGTCGCCCTATACGGTAGAGAACATGAAGCTGGTGTCGAAAGAAGACATCACCTCGGCCGCCAAATTCGAGTATGCCCTTATTACCGTTACCAATACGGCAACCAACGAGTCGTACACGGCCGAGTTTAAGTTGCACCTTACAACCGGCATAGCATCGGTAGTGAGCGATAAGATACGTGTATATCCCGCTGTCGCACAAGACCGCATCACGGTAGAGGTACCCGCTGCCGGCGGCAGCTATGCCATCTGCACGATGAGCGGCGCATTGGCCGGCGAAGGCAGCATAGAGGGCTACAAGACAGAAATCTCTGTCGCTTCGTTGCCCGCAGGTGTATACCTGCTCAAATACGTTCATCCCGATGGCGTGGGCGTGAAGAGTTTTATTGTAAAATAGATGTTGTAAATAGATTGATTGCAGGCGCGGCGGTATCCTCTCATGAGGCTGCTTCCGCGCCTTTCACAAAAAAGAAAGCGAAGCATGTACAAGACGCACATCGTTGTTGCAAGCCGGCGGCTGCCCCTGTGGGCTATGATGGCCTCCATTCTATTTGCCATGGCCTGTAATAAACCCAAAACCGAGGTGGCGCAGGGTTACGAAAATGTAGACTCTCTGCCCACGCTCTACACTCGCGATGTGCTGTCGCTCATTTCCGACTCGGGTATTACCCGTTATCGTATAGAGGCTCCCACATGGTATATGTATGACAATGCCGAGGAGCCGTATTGGTATTTCCCCGATGGTATCAAGGTAGAGCGTTTCGATACGCTTTTTCAGACCGAGGCGCTTGTGCTCAGCGATACGGCGATATATTACGAAGACCGACAACTGTGGCAGCTCGACCGCAATGTCCATATAGAAAACTTCGAGGGGCGCATTTTCGATACGCAACAGCTTTTCTGGGATCAGCGCCGTCGTACGATTTACTCCGATTCTGCCATCCGCATCACAACCGACGAAGAGGTTATCGAGGGTGTGGGCTTTGTATCTAACGAGCAACTTACGAAATACTCTATTTTGCGCACAAGCGGTATCTTTACCGTAGAGCGCGACTCGGCTGCTGTTGCCGATACTGCCGCCACGGCCGACGCCGATACCCTTGCGTCACCCTCTTTGCAATAATCGTTATGGACTGGATAGCAATCATATTCATTTCGTTGTTTCTGGCCGCCCTGTTTGCCGCTATGGAGTTGGTATTCGTTTCGGCGATAGCGACGCGTACCGAGGGCGATGCCGGGCAGCAAGGTATAGCACATCGCCTCAGTAATATCTTCTATAATAACGAGGAGGGGTATCTTACCGCAGTAACCATAGGCGAGCATACGTTTCTTGTGACTTTTGCCATATCGTTGGCCGCAGCTCTCTATGCACCGTTTGCGGCCTTTTTCGGCAGCGCATTGCTGGCTGTGGTAATGCTTGTCGTCGTTGCAGCCGTTGCGTTGTTTCTTGTGGTAGAGTTGATGGCATTGCTCTTTTCGTGTGCCGATGCCCAAGTCGTGATGCAATGTACGTCACCCCTTGCGCTCCTGTTATATGTGATACTCTATCCTTTTGCATGGCTCGTTATGGCCGCCTCGAACGGATGGATGCGTCTTACCCGCGTCAAGCCCCGGCCAAGGCGCACGGGCTTTATGCTCAGTAAAGTAGAGCTCGATGCGCTCATACAGGATAATCTCGAAAACAATGCCGAGTCGACCGAGGTCGAAAACGAAATGAAGATGCTGCACAACGCGCTGGATTTCAGCAGCGTATATGTGCGCGACTGCATGGTGCCCCGTACCGAGATTATCGCCGTGGATATAGAGAAGGAGACCGACGACGACCTGTTGCAACTCTTGGTTGAGACCGGCAAGTCGAAAGTAGTGGCCTACCGTGGCAACATAGACAATATAGAGGGTTACTATCATGTAGCCGAGATGTTTCGGGGAGGAGATTGGCGGCAGAAAGTACGTCCTGTACTTTTTGTGCCGGAGTCGAAGCCGGCCAACAAGCTGATGCGGCTCTTTATGCAGCAGAAAAAGAGCATGGCAATCGTTGTCGATGAGTTTGGCGGAACGGCAGGTCTGGTTACGCTCGAAGATTTGGTCGAAGAGATTTTCGGAGAGATAGAAGACGAGCACGACCGCACCAACCTTGTGTCGCGCCGGACGGCCGAGGGCGAATACGACTTCTCGGGGCGTATGGAGATTTCCAATATCAACGAAGAGTTCGGGTTGCAGATACCCGAGTCGGACGACTATCTTACCATCGCCGGCTATATTCTCAACCACTATCAGACCCTCCCGGCGCAAGGCGAAACGGTTACGATAGGGCGTTTTGCTTTCACCATTACACGCCGCCGGGCCAATAGAATAGAGCTTGTGCACCTGAAAATCGCAGGTGAATGAAAAATATATTACTAAATTTCGCTTATCCGTGCTTTTTTTGTAAATTCGCACCCTTGTAAATAGTATATAAATAAAAACTAAAAACATATAAACTACAAATGGCTACGTTAGAGAAAATAAGAAGCAAAGCCGCTTTCCTTGTCATTATCATAGGTGTGGCATTGCTTGCATTTATCATCGGCGACTTCCTCAATTCGGGGCAGTCATTCTTCATGATGAGTAAAAACAAAGTTGCTACCGTCAATGGCACTTCTATCGGTGTAGAAGAGTATCAGCAACGTGTGCAAGCCCGCTCGGAAGAGATGCAGGCTATGTACCAGCAGAGAGGCATACCCATGCCCGACGGAGCATCGGCTTATATCAACAAAGAAGTTTACGATGCCATGGTGAACGAGATTTTGCTCGGCGAGGAGCTCGAAGCTGTGGGTATCACAGTGAGTAAAGAGGAGCTGAATGACCTGCTTACCGGCGACAATATCGTGCCGCAAGTTGCTCAATCATTCACCAACCCCGAGACTGGGCAATTCGACCGTCAGGCTTTGAATAACTTCCTGCAAGTTATCTTCCACCCCGAAGAGAATGGTTACACGCAACCCGAACAGTTGGCACAAATAGCAGCCCAACGTAATATATGGCTCAACATGGAAAAGAGTATCCGCCAGTCGAGAGCTGCCGAGAAATTGGCCTTCCTTGTAGATGCCGCCGTTGTCCCCAACAAAGTAGATGCAGAAATGGCATTTGCCGGGCAAAACAATTCGGTAGACATTGCATATGTCATGCAACCCTATACATCGATACCCGATTCTACAATAGAGGTTACCAAAGGCGACCTTACGGCCGAATACAACAAAGTGAAAAAACTCTATGAGAATCCCGAACGCCGCTCTATCAGCTATATTGCAGTAGATATCAAACCTGCCGCAGCCGATTATGAGAAAGCCGAGGAGAGAATAAATATGCTCAAAGAGCTTTTCGCTACCACCGATGATGTTGCCGAAGTGGTAAATGACAACTCAGACTATCCCTATGCCGACTATTTTGTAGCCGTGCGTTCTATGGATGCCGATGAGAAAAACTTTGTAGAGAACGCCCAAGTGGGCGAAGCCTGCGCTCCCATATTTGCCAATGATACATACTCTATGTATCGTCTCATGGATACGAAAACAGCTCCCGACTCCATACAAGTACGCATGGTGAACTTCCCGGTTGGCGATACGCGCGTAGACAGCGTCTACAACCTGCTGCGTAACGGCGGTGACTTTGCTGCCCTCGGCGATGACCTCATGACAGTAGAAAACGTATGGCTTACCGAGAGCATGATAGGTGAGGTAGGTCGCGGCTTTATCAACGACGTATTCAGTGCCGGCGATGGTTTCTTCAAGACCGAGAGCATCGGCGGTTCGCACATTGTGCAAGTAACCGAGCGCACAGCTCCCGTAAAGAAAGCCAAAGTTGCCGTTATCTCCATATCGGTAGATCCCAGCAACGACACATACAACGCACTCCATAACGGTCTGCTGTCGTATGTTGCCGCCAACGACGATGCCAAGGCCTTTGCCGATAGCGCGCAAGTAGCCGGTTACTCGGTGATGAACGCTGATTGCAGTGCCGAGGATATTGCCATCCCCGGTATTCAGGACGGCCGTCAGATAGTACGCTGGGCATTCAACGCCAAGAAAGACGAAATTTCAGAGATATTCACCATAGGCGACCGTTTTGTGGTAGCTGCCCTCGAAGAGGTTCTGCCTGCCGGTTATGTACCTATGAAAGACCTCGAAACAATGCTTACGATGCGTGTGCGCAATGATAAGAAAGCCGCCATCATCGCCGAGCAGCTTGCTGCCGTGACACCTGCCGAGATGTCGGCCTATGCAGCAGCCGTGAAGGCCGAGAAAGTAGATACGGCCAAATTCGTTACCTTCTCGTCGCCCTCAATCTCGGGATTGGGTTACGAGCCTGCCGTTGCCGGTGTGGCACCGTCGGTGGAGAAAGGTAAGATTTCGGCACCTGTCAAGGGCAACCGCGGCGTTTATGTGCTGCAAGTTGTCAACGTCAACGAGTCGGCAAAACCCTATGACGAAGCAGCCGAGATTGCACGCCTCGACAGACAATACACCTCTGTCGTAAACAGCCGTCTCATGCAAGTATTGCGCGATAAGGCCGACATAGAGAATACGCTTATCCGTTTCTTCTGATGCGATAACGTGAAACATCATAATCCGCGGGGCTGTTCCTTACAGTAGGGAACAGCCCCGCGTCGTTTAGGTAGGTTATGGTGCGGGTGCATGTGAGGGTGTATATGGCAAGGTGTGTGGGGTAGAGGAGCTGGCTCGGGTGTTATCCCCCCTGTTGCAAGGGTTATGGAAGAGCCTGTCGGAATAGGCGCTTTAAGAGAACGTACTCCCTACCCCAAAAAGGGAAGTGTGTCAGGACTCAATACTTGGAGATATACGTATAATATAAGACAAAGCAAAGGAGCCGTATCAAACTCTCTGTTGAGTAATGATACGGCCCCTTTTGATATTATGGCTGCAATCTGTAACGTTCCGGGTGTAACCGTCTTGGCGTTTCGCACCCCTTACGCCCTTTTGATTGTTGCGTTTTTGTTGTTACAGCGTGCAATGAGTGCAGTTGCCTTATTTTTTCTTTTCGGGCTTCTTCTTGCGCAAGACTTGTACCGTGCGAGCCGGCAGATAGAGTCGTAGCCACTCTTTGTGCTCCTTCTTGTAGAGAGGGTCGGGTTGCGTGAAGTGCTCTACGCTCTCGTCTATCAGGTCATGTCCTCCAAATTCCCCTCGGTCGCTGTTGAGAACCGTCTCGTACACGCCCGGTTCCACCAGAAGCCCGTAGCCTGTATATGAGCTGTAAGGATGGAAGTTGAAGACAAATAGCAGGTCTTTACGTTCGAAGGCCAGAACTTGGTCACCGTCGTTGTCCCATATTTTTATGATGGGTTTCGTTTCAAAGTGGCGTACACTGTGAATCGTCTCTATCATGGCACGGTCGAAGTTGTTGAGGAACTGGTATTTCAAGTCGGTGCGATCAACCAAGTCCCACTGGCGGCGTGCATACTTGTATGACCATCCGTTCCCCTCACGTGGGAAATCAATCCATTCGGGATGCCCGAATTCGTTGCCCATGAAGTTGAGGTATCCTCCGTTTATGGTAGCGAGCGTCACCAGTCGTATCAGTTTGTGGAGCGCCATGCCGCGGTCTACGGTGAAGTCGTTGTCGCCCACCATCATGTGCCAGTACATCTCCTTGTCTATCAGGCGGAATATGATGGTCTTGTCTCCCACCAAGGCTTGGTCGTGGCTTTCGGCATAGCTGATGGTCTTCTCATCGGCGCGGCGGTTGGTGAGCTCCCAGAAGATAGTGGAGGGCTTCCAGTCTTCGTCTTTGCGCTCCTTGATGGTTTTAATCCAGAAATCGGGGATACCCATGGCCATGCGGTAGTCGAACCCTATACCGCCATCTTCGAATTTTGCTGCCAGGCCCGGCATCCCGCTCATCTCCTCGGCAATGGTGATGGCATAGGGATTTACCTCGTGGATAAGCATATTGGCGAGCGTCAGGTAGACGATGGCATCGTCGTCCTGGTGGCCGTTGTAATAGTCGGCATACGAGCCGAACGACTGTCCCAATCCGTGGCTGTAATATAACATGGAAGTTACCCCGTCGAAGCGGAATCCGTCGAAGTGGAACTCTTCGAGCCAATATTTGCAGTTGGAGAGCAGGAAGTGCAGCACCTCGTGCTTCCCATAATCGAAGCAGAGAGAATCCCATGCAGGATGTTCGCGGCGGTCGCCTCCGTGGAAGTATTGCGTGTACGACCCGTCGAAACGGCCTAACCCTTCTACCTCGTTTTTCACGGCATGCGAGTGCACGATGTCCATGATGACGGCTATGCCCATGCGGTGAGCCTCATCGATGAGGGCTTTCAATTCATCGGGCGTACCGAAACGCGACGAAGGGGCGAAGAAACTCGATACATGGTATCCGAAAGAGCCATAGTAGGGATGCTCCTGTATCGCCATAATTTGTATCGCGTTGTATCCGGCGCGGGCTATGCGGGGCAAGATTTTCTCGCGGAATTCGTTATACGTACCCACGCGCTCGGCGTCTTGCGCCATACCTATGTGGCATTCGTAGATAAGCAGTGGGGCCGTATCGGGTCGGAATACCCGTTTGCGGAACTTGTAGGGCTTTTCGGGCGCCCATACCTGTGCCGAAAATATATATGTCTTCTCGTCTTGTACCACTCGTTGAGCCCAGGCGGGGATGCGTTCGCCGTGCCCGCCGTTCCAATATACCGACAGCTTGTATAAGTCTAAGTGATGCAGCAGATGCGAGGCAAGTTTTATCTCCCACACTCCGTTTTCTCGCCGTTCCAGCTTATATTCGGGAAGCTCCTGCCAGTTAGAGAAATCGCCTATAAGATATATGGCGGTGGCATTGGGAGCCCATTCACGGAATATCCATCGACCGTTGGGTTGGCGATGCAGACCGAAATATAGATGCCCGTCGGCAAAGTCGGTAAATCGCATCTTATTGCCGTCAGTCAGGTCATATTTCACATCGAGAGCACGTTGATGCCGTCCCTCGATGGCCTCTTTATAAGGCGATAACCATGGGTCGTTTTGGATAATTTTAAGAGTCTCCATAGTGTTATGTTTTTTTGATGTAAGGCGTTGTTGAGCCTTTCGGTTTTGCAATGGTATAAAATATAGTGCAAGGAGAGAGCAGAGACAAACGAAAATGACATTTTCAAGTTTGGCTATGCCGAGCCGCCTCCTATATTCTACAAATATACGAAAAGTCGAGTATAAAAAAGGGAAACGCGTTTGAATTTTTCATCGAGGCATATCTTTTTTATTTCAAAAAAGGCTGCATCGGAACACCGCGTTCCGATGCAGCCCCATAAGCCTTCGCTCACCGTTTGCGGGTTAGAACGGCATTTTGTTGTTGCCCTCTGCCGGGGCCGCTTGCGTATCGCTATTGCGGTTTATGGCCGATTCCAGCCGCATATCTTTCTCGTCCCAGTTCTCGAAGCGGGCCAACTCGCTCACAAAGCGCAATACAACGTCCTTCGTAGCACCATTACGGTGCTTGGCAATAATGATTTCGGCCTTGCCGCGTATATCATTGTTGGAGCCGTCTTCGCTGGTTTTCAGGTAGTACTCGGGGCGGTGTATGAAGCAAACCAAGTCGGCATCTTGCTCTATGGCACCCGATTCGCGCAGGTCCGAGAGTTGCGGGCGCTTGCCGGTGGCATCGCTGCCCGTGCCGCGGCTCTCTACGCTACGGTTCAGCTGCGAGAGAGCGATGATGGGGATGTTCAACTCCTTGGCCAGCTGTTTCAGCGAGCGCGATATGGTACTTACTTCCTGCTCGCGGCTGCCATATTCCATGCCGCTTGCATTCATGAGTTGCAGGTAGTCTATGATGATTATTTTCACGCCGTGCTCGCGCACCAGGCGGCGGGCTTTGGTTCTCAGCTCAAAGACCGAGAGGCTCGGTGTGTCGTCGATATACAGCGGCGCCTCGTAAAGGACGTTTATTTTTGTCAGCAGCTGGTCCCACTGCCACGGTTGCAAGTCACCGCGCTTGATGTTGTCGGCCGGTATCTCGCAAGTATTCACGATGAGGCGGTTTACCAGTTGCAGGTTCGACATTTCGAGCGAGAATACGGCCACGGGAGTGTTGTAGTTGACAGCCATATTTTTGGCCATAGAGAGCACAAAAGCTGTTTTTCCCATAGCCGGGCGGGCTGCGATGATGATGAGGTCAGAGTTTTGCCAGCCCAGCGTCACGCGGTCGAGCTCGTGGAACCCGGTTGCCAGTCCGCTCATGTTGTTGTCGCGTTTCTTGGCCTCCTCGATTTGCTTGATGGCTTGTTCTATGACGGGGCGTATCTGTACGACATCTTTTTTCAGGTTGTTTTGCGAGATGCGGAAGAGTTTCTCTTCGGCGAGCTGCATGAGGTCGTCTACATCTTGCGTGTCGTCGAAAGCCTTGGTCTGTATCTCGCTCGAAAACGAGATAAGCTCGCGTGCCAGATATTTCTGCGACACGATGCGGGCATGATACTCTACGTGCGATGCCGATACCACGCGTCCCGTCAGTTCGCTTATGTGCAGTGCCCCGCCAACTTCATCGAGTGTGCCGTTGTTGCGCAGCTGGTCGGTGACGGTAATCATGTCTATCGGGCGCTGGTGGGCCGCAAGGTCGGTGATAGCCTGATATATTTTCTGGTTGTTGGGGTCGTAGAAACATTCTGGTTTCAGAATGTCACAAACCCGCGAGTAGGCGTCGGTTTCGAGCATGATGGCACCCAATACGGCCTCTTCTACGTCGGTATCTTGCGGGGGAAGTTTCCCCAGCTCCGACATCTTGGGCATATAGTCGGGTTCCTTTTTGGTATAACTTTTTGAGGAGTATCTTTTTACGGGTGACATGATATGTTTTACGTTGAGCAGTTACGATGTTTTTCGACAAAGGTAACGTATGTTGCCGTTTAGGCAAAAAATGCCTGCTTATTCTTTTCAACTCTTTTATTAACAAACTTATTAGTACGGTGATTTTTAGCAAGTTGCATAATTCGATGAGAAAACGTACTTTTGCAGACGAAAAATTGTAAGAGATGATAACATTTCCTAATGCCAAAATCAACATAGGTTTGCACGTCGTTTCGCGTCGCCCCGACGGCTACCACAATATCGAGACGTTGTTTTATCCCATATCGCTGGCCGATGTGTTGGAGATTGTGCCCGCTTCGGCATCCGCCACAACCCTTTCCGTCACAGGTTTTGCGCCGGCAGGCGATGTGGCCGACAATCTGGTAATGCGCGCCTATCGTCTGTTGCAGTCGCAATATGATTTGCCGGCGGTAGAGATACACTTGCACAAGGCCATCCCTTTTGGCGCCGGGTTGGGAGGCGGTTCCTCCGATGCAGCCTACACCCTGCGCATGTTGCGCGATATGTTTGCCCTGCCGCTTGCCGATGACGACCTGGCGCGCATGGCAGCGTCGCTGGGAGCCGATTGTCCGTTCTTCATATACAACCGCCCCCTGTTTGCCACCGGGATAGGCGATTGTTTCAGTTCTGCCGATTTTACGTTGCGAGGCAAGCATATCGTGTTGGTGAAACCTCCCGTCGGAGTTTCCACGGCCGAGGCCTATGCCCGCATAGTGCCGGCTGTCCCGCAGCGGCCGTTGCGCGAGGAGCTGTCGCAGCCGTCCGCCTTGTGGCGCGGGCAGGTTGTCAACGACTTCGAGCCCGGCGTGTTTGCCCTCCATCCGCGTATCGCCGCCGTCAAGCAGCGCCTCTATGAGTTGGGGGCTGTATATGCCTCTATGTCGGGGTCGGGAGCATCGGTATTCGGTATTTTCGACGGGCCGTGCAGTTATACCCACATCTTCCCCGATTGCTTTGTTTGGAGTGCCATGTGCGAGGTATAGGCATTGCATGTGTGACGGATTGGCAGAATACGCCATGCTGGCAATGTTTTTGTTGTAAAACAAAGGGTTGCGTCCCGGAGATGCAACACGATGAAAGAATGAATATAAAGAGTATAAGATATGACAGAGAAAAAGAATAAAGATAAGAAGCAGGAGCTTGAAAAAGAAGCTGTTGCTACTGAAAAAACAGACACAGCCCCTACCGGTGGAAAAACAGATGCCGAGGGTGAAAAATTGGCAGAAGAGGTTGCCGAGGTCCTTTCTGATACTGACAAATTGGCAGCCGAGGTAGAGTCGTTGAAGGCGCAGATAGAGAAGCAACACAACGACTATCTGCTGCTGATGGCAGAATTTGACAATTACAGGAAAAGGACGTTGCGCGAGAAAGCCGATTTGTTGAAGAATGGCGGTGAGTCGTGTATGAGGGCAATTCTGCCGGTCATAGACGACGTAGAGCGTGCCATGCAGGCGATAGAGACAAGTTCCGACATGGCAGCCCTCAAAGAGGGCCTCAATCTCATATATAACAAGTTCCGTGTCTATCTGGAACAGAACGGCGTAAAAGAGATGGAGACGAAAGATGTCGATTTCGACCCCGAGAAACATGAGGCAATAGCACAAATCCCTGCCGCATCGCCCGAGCAGAAAGGTAAAATCATAGATTGTACACAAAAAGGATATACCCTCAACGATAACGTCATAAGATTCCCGAAAGTCGTTGTAGCGCAGTAAAGAAGAAGAGGAGCAGCATATTATGGCAGATACAAAAAGAGATTATTACGAAGTTTTAGGTGTTGAAAAGAATGCTACTGCCGAGGAGATAAAGAAAGCATACCGCAAGAAAGCTATTCAATATCATCCCGACAAAAATCCCGGCGATAAAGAGGCGGAAGAGAAATTCAAGGAGGCAGCAGAAGCATACGATGTGCTGAGCAACCCCGATAAGCGTGCCCGTTACGACCGTTTCGGTCATGCAGGGATGGGCGGTGCAGCCGGCGGTGGCTCATACAGCGCTTCGATGGACGATATATTGTCGCACCTGAGCGACCTCTTTGGCGGAGATATATTCGGAGGCGGCTCGTTCGGAGGCGGCTCGTTCGGAGGCGGCTTTGGCGATATATTCGGGATGTACGGCAATAACCGACGGGGCGGCCAACGCGTCAATCGCGGCGGAGACCTGCGTGTTACCGTCAAGCTGTCGCTCAACGAAATAGCCACCGGCGTAGAGAAAAAGCTGAAACTCACCAAATATATACCTTGTGAGCATTGCAAAGGAACCGGCGCCAAAGACGGCACGGCATATACCACCTGTCCTACCTGTAACGGTTCGGGCCATGTGACGCAAGTGCAACGCATGGTCTTCGGGACAAGCCGTATGATTGTCGAGTGCCCCGATTGTCATGGCGAAGGCCGACGCATCACCAGCAAATGCTCCTACTGTAACGGCGAGGGCGTCGTACGGGGCGAAGAGGTCGTTGCCGTCAATATCCCTGCCGGTGTCTCCGAAGGGATGCAGATGTCGGTCGAGGGCAAAGGAAACGCTCCGCGCCATGGCGGCGTGAACGGCGATTTGCTGGTAGTGATAAAGGAGGAGAAACACCCCGACTTTGAGCGTCAAGGCAAGGACCTTATATATAACCTCATGATAGATTATCCTACGGCCGTTTTGGGCGATAAGATAGAGATACCTACACTCGACGGCCGTGCACGGATAAAGATAGACGCCGGCACACAACCCGGTAGAATCTATGCGCTGCGGGGTAAAGGTCTTCCCTCTATCAGCAGTCCCGGTATAGGCTCGCTCATTGTGAGGGTTACTATTTTCATCCCCGAGAAGTTGAGTCGCGATGCCAAGGAGAAGATAAAGGCTCTGGCAGAGCTGCCCGAAGTGAAACCTACGGCCGAAGATAAAAAACGTATCTTGGGGCACTGATAGCGACCTGTAATGGTTTTCAATATTCATATAGTTCTAAGAGGAAGCGCCTTTGTGGCGTGTTCCTCTTTTTCTTTTCCTTGACGGGCTTCTATGTGCCGTCCCCGATGCAGGAAGCCTCCCGATTGACGACGATAAAGACACCCTCTATGATATCGATACATTTTGCCCCCTTGCAGGGCTATACCGATGCTGCATTCCGCCGGCTGCACCATGAGTTGTGGGGCGGGATAACAGCCTACTATACGCCATTTGTCCGTATAGAGAAAGGTGCTTTCAGGCGGAAGGACCTTGCCGACATCGCTCCGGCGGCCAATGCCGGTGTCCCCGTGGTGCCGCAGATGCTTCCCCGTAATGCCGACGAGTTGTGTCGTATGGCCGACCTTTTCATAGAGAACGGATATGCCCGTGCCGACATCAACATGGCGTGTCCCTTCCCGCCGGTGGCGCTGCACGGGCGGGGCGCCGGTTTGTTGCCGCACCCCGATGCGGTAGAAGGCATTCTGGAAGCGATGCGCCGTTATCCCGAACTCTCTTTCTCGGTGAAGATGCGGCTCGGATGGGACAATGCCGACGATTGCATGCGCCTTGCACCTCTTCTCAACGACTACCCGCTGCATCATGTCACGCTGCACCCCCGTATAGGGAAGATGCAATACAAGGGGTCACCCTCGATAGACGATTTCGAGGCATTTGGCGATGCGTGCCGGTTGCCGTTGATATACAATGGCGATATCTTGTCGTTGGGTGGAATAGCGCGCATGCATGAGCTTTTCCCGTGGTTGGCAGGGGTGATGATAGGCCGCGGGCTGTTAGCCGCCCCGCAGTTGGCGTCGGCATATGCGGCCGGCGAGACACGCCTTTTTACGCCATCAGTCGTATCTCGGTTGCAACATTTCCACGACGCCATCTATAATCGTTTGCAGGCAACATCGCAAGGGGAGTCGCAACTCATGGTGCGCCTGCATGCCCTGTGGCAATATTTCTTGCCCGACGCACCCCGGCGCGAACGCAAAGCCCTGCTGAAAACGCACGATGCGGCCGGTTATTGCCGCATGGCCGCCATGTTGTTCGATGCTTGGCGTGAGGCATGCAGCTCCGATAAAGATTGATGCGGGGGCGGATACTATATAGAATGGAGTCGTGAAAATCGATTCAAAATATTTGTAGCGCATAAGAAATGTTTTATATTTGCATAAAGAAGATGTGTTGCATTTCGAAAGAATGTTCTTATATGGCAAATCTGTATTTGGCGGTACATTATCTTTATAACAAATTGGTAAGTTAATCTTTAATCTTGTAGTTATGGCATACGATATGAATGAAGGCAGTAAGACCATAAAGCCCTCTATGGATGATGAGGAGTATGATGGCGTGGCAGACTCGCAGAAAACGATACGTCCTACCGGTGGCAGTCAAAGGACTGTGACGAGTTCTGAAGAGGCAGATTCGCAGAGAACAATACGTCCTACCGGTGGCAGTCAAAGGACTGTGACGAGTTCTGAAGAGGCAGATTCGCAGAGAACAATACGTCCTACCGGTGGCAGTCAAAGGACTGTGACGAGTTCTGAAGAGGCAGATTCGCAGAGAACAATACGTCCTACCGATAACAGCCAGAAGACTTTCCGTCCGTCGAGTAATGAAAATACCGGACAATCGTCTCGTCAAGAAAATGCTTCGGGAAATAGCGACCAAGGTTTTTCCATGGATGATATTTTATCTATATTTAATGAGCAGTTCAATGGTAAGAGTTTATTCGGTTCATTTCAAGAAGGCAGTGCCAAGAAATCAGCGTCTGAACATAAAATACCGCTTCATCTGAGAATGAAAATAAACCTAACCTTGGAAGATGTGGCTAACGGCGTGAAAAAAACGATTCGTTATAAAAGGAAAAAGACTTGTCATCGATGTAACGGCAAAGGTTCCTCAGAAGGTATGATATCGATTCCATGTTCTACCTGTGGTGGAAAAGGTTTTATATGGGAAGAGCAAGGATTGGGCGAAACCCGTTCGACAATATTCGGCAACGTTACGGTATATCCTCATCCTGTCAAAAAAAATTGTCCCGACTGCAAAGGGCAAGGTGTTCTTAACGTCGATTTTTGTCCCTTGTGCGATGGAGAAGGTTATATCAGCGAGGAAGATACTGTTTCGTTCGATATACCTGCCGGGTTATTGAATGGTCAGGAACTTGTTATTAAAGGAAGGGGAAACATGATAGGTTCGGAAACCGGCGACTTATATATCATTATAGAGAATATATCGGAACACCCTACTTTTCAGCGCGACGGATATAATCTAATATATAAAATACACCTCTCCGACAAATGTAAGGCTTGTGGGACGCCCGTGCAGGTGCCCCTGTTAGATGGTACCGTGCAGATTGTCGAACCCATCTTAGGTGCCGATTCGACGGTATTGCCGGGTCTCGGATTGCCTATATATGGTACCGGGAAGCGTGGCGATTTGATTGTCAAGTGGGTGTAACATCTTTATCCCAAAGATAAAACAATATGATAACCAGCAAGAAAAACGATAGCGAGGAGCAGACGGTCGTATTGAGGACTTTTACGTCGGACTTTGAGGCGAATCTGGTGCGTGCCAAATTGCAGGAGGCGGGTATTCCGTGCATGCTTTCCGGCGAATTCTTTTCGAGCCTTTACCCTCTTACAACCGTGGGTACTATGCGGTTGATGGTGTTTGAAAAAGATGTCGAGAAAGCGCAGGCTATCTTGAACGATGCGGCTGGCAGTGATGGTAGCGACACTCCTCCTGCCGATAATCTTTCTTAAAAACACGAATTATAAAAATTTTCTCATGGAAACATGCAAAGGCAATACCACAATAGGTGTGTTTATCGATGGCGGATACTACGCCAAAATAAATGAAGCCCTCATGGGGAAGGCCGGTGTAAAGATAAATCTTACTCGGCTCTTCGATTTTATCTGTTCGCGCGTGGCAATGCTTTCGGGCAGCAAACATCAGGATACGCTTATTACCGAGTGTCACTATTTCAGAGGTCGGTATCGTGCTGCCGATGCTGCCGAGTTGAACCTCCTCTATGAAGAGCGTGCTTTTGAAGATTCGTTGATAGAGAACGATGTCGTTTTCCATTACAAACATCTTCGCAAGTTTGTGACGGGCGGTGAGACTGATATTATGGAAAAAGGCATCGACGTATGGTTTGCCTTGGAGGCATACGAGTTGTCGATGATACGCAAGTTCGATTATGTAGTCCTTGTTACCGGCGATGCCGACCATGAGATGCTGGCTCGCAAGCTCAATGCAGTGAAGATAAAGACCGTATTGCTTACATGGAACTTGGGCAGCCACTCATCGACCTCGCGTCTGCTGCACGATGAGGCGTGGCACCATATAGAGCTGAAAAACGAGTGCAAGAAAGATGCCTCTCTCATGTCGAGAATCTGCGACAGGGTAGAGTAATGCGGCTCTTGCTGAGGCTGGTGCGTGTCTCATTCCTGAGCCGAGGGTGATGCTCCGGCCCCGGGCGAATGTCTTGTTTTATAAGGGGTGGGCAAAGCTGAAACCGGTTCTCTGTAAGGTGAAAATTGTAGGTATAACCCATAAAAGGGCCGTATCGTGACTCGGCAGTGAGCTTGATACGACCCTTTTCTTACTCTTTCGGGATACTCAGTCTATATGTTCATATTCTCGATAACAGAGCTTTGACACACCCTCGTTTAGAAGTTGATGTTGACACCGCCCATGAATGTGGCGCGCGGCATGGGATATCCGGCGATAATTTCATACTGTTGTGCCAGCAGATTTTCGCCCCTCACCCATATCTCCAACCATTTTGTGGCGCGAAATGCCCCTTGCAGATTCCACAAGAGGAAATTCTCTTTTGTCTCTTCTCCTGTACCGTTGGTTTTTACGGCAGTGTACAGCCCTGCGACATACTGCAAGCCTGTCGAGACACTCCAACGCTCATGGGTGAAGTTGCAGCCCGCGTACAGCTTGTGTTCGGGAGCCGCAAGTACGGGGTTCTCCATGTGCAGGAAGCTGTAATTGGCATTTACCGCCCATCGGTTGTCTATGCGGAAATTTCCCTCTACCTCTACACCGGTATTATCTATTTTCCCCGAGTTTTGGTTGAGCATACCGCTGCCGTTGGGGTTGGGTAGGGTCATGATGAGGTTCTTGCCGTCGATGTAAAAGATGTTTACGCCATATGAGAGCCGTCCGCCCAGGAGCTGTTGCGAGAGAGCGATTTCGTAGTTCCACATGCTTTCGGGTTGCAGGTCGGGATTCTGAGGCGGGAACATATACATTTCCCGGATGGTAGGATTGCGGAACCCTTTGCTCGCCAAGGCTTTCATCTCTATGTCGTAGGGCAGGTGCAGCGAAATGCCGGCCTGCGGTATCCATTCGGTACCGGTTTGGCTGTGGTGGTCTATACGTACGCCGGCATCAACGGTGACCCAGCGGGTTATGTCTTGCCTGAAATCGACATATCCGGCTATCTCGTCTTGCGCAATCTCTACGATGGGCTCGTCTTGCCCGGTGCGGTCGCCGCTGACGTAGCGATTCAGTGCCGAACCTCCGAAATGGAAATAATCGATTCCTACGGTAAGCCTGTTGCCGGTA
The DNA here is from genome assembly GCA_900542255.1 of uncultured Porphyromonadaceae bacterium. Lineage (GTDB taxonomy): Bacteria > Bacteroidota > Bacteroidia > Bacteroidales > Barnesiellaceae_A > Barnesiella_A > Barnesiella_A excrementipullorum. The sequence continues at coordinate 8,523 of UQMR01000010.1, read as the reverse complement.
AAGAGTTGGGCGCTTTGGTATACCGATACCCCCATCATATCGTCGTGCGAGATAAAACGATATTCTTTGGGGTTGTTCGTGTCGTTGGGGTTGGGCGTGTATCCGTCGTTAATCCGATGGTCGCCCCAATTGTAAAAGAGGCTTATTGCTCCCGACGTCCAGTCGTAATTGTTCTCTACGCTTACCGATGTCATGCCCCGCGTGATGCGTTGGTCGGCATCGGCGAGAGGGGTTGTGGTACTACCCGGTTGCGATGCGTTGAAGTGTGTCACATTGGCATCGGCACGGGCTTTCCAATAGGGAGAAAATTCGTACCCCAATTTGACATATCCGCCGTATTGCTCGAAGTTCATATCGGGTCTGTGCCCGTCGGTACGGTTATACGATACGCTTGCCACGCTCGTGAAGCCCCCTTTGCGCACCCGGTTGGTGGCTTCGGTCTCCAACGTGTTGAAAGAGCCGTATCCTGCGTGGATGTGGGTCTTTACCCCCTCTTCCTGCATGCGCCGGGTTACGATGTTGATAACACCTCCCATGGCATTCGACCCGTAAAGCATCGAGGCCGGCCCCCGGGCCACTTCCACCTTTTCGGCCAGCATCGTTTGGTAGGCATCGGCAATAGGGTGTCCCATCAGTCCCATGTATTGCGGGTGTCCGTCTATGAGTACCATCAGCTGCCCCGAGCTGCCGCTCAGTCCGCGCAACGAGATGCTTCCTGCCGCTCCGCCCGAGACGCCATATCCCATAATACCGCGTGATGTGGTGAAGAGTCCCGGCACCTGCGTGGTGAGAATAGGCAGGAGCGAGGGTTGCATCGATTGCTCTATGGTCTGTCGGTCGATGACCGATACGGTCGTAGGCAGGTTGCGTGTGTCGGTGGCGTTGCGCGTTCCGGTTACGACAATCTCTTTGATGGTGTCGCCCGGTATGGGGCGAGTGCTGTCGTGCTGTGCGTGGCTTTGCAACGGCGATATTCCCACCATACAGGCGATAAGGGCTGTGGCAGCATTCTTGGGCTGTTTCAGTTTTGCAATGAACGCCTTCACGCTGTTGTATATCTCTTGCGGGGTGTGTTGCTGTTTGCATGCCGTCTCCATCGGGCACAACCCGGTCTTGTCGCGGTTCTCTATATAAGGGGTCTCTTTGTCGTAGCTGACGGCAATGCCTTTTTGTCGCAGCAGCGACAGCGCTTCGGTGCTTATCACATCGGCGTAAACCTCTTTTACGCCACCTATCGCCTTAATGGCCGCCGAGGCCTTTCCTACAACCTTGTCGGCAATGCAGGCTCCGGCAAGGAGTTCGGGGGTTTCTTGGTAAAATGTATATAAATCGGCAACACCCCGACGTGTAAAGGTGTGCGTGACATCTCCTTTTTTCACGACACACGAGTAACCGCCCGAGCGCAGCAGCGTTGCCGCCTCTTCTATTTCGGTCATAAAGTGTTTTGTTTTAGTTGTTCTACATATCGGTCTATGCGATGCAGTTCTTTGGGAATATCTATGCGTTGCGGACAGTGTGCGACGCATTGGCCGCATCCGATGCAATGGTTGGCCTGCCGTAGCTTGGGTACGCTGCGGTCGTAGCCTACCAGATAGGCGCGACGGGCTTGTCGGTAGTCGGAGGCTTGCGGCGAGGTGACGATATGGCCTTCGTTGAGGCATTTGTTGTAGTGCAGCAGTATGGCCGGTATGTCTATTCCGTAGGGGCAGGGCATACAATACTTGCAGTCGTTGCAGGGTATCGTGTCGAACTCCATCATCTGTGTGGCGATGCTTTGCAGGAAGCTGAACTCCTCGTCGGTAAGCGGTTGCAAGGGAGAGTAGGTGCGCAGGTTGTCTTCGAGATGTTCCATGCGCGTCATACCGCTCAGCACGGTGAGAATGTCGGGAAAGCTGCCGGCAAAACGGAATGCCCACGAAGCGATGCTCTGCTCGGGTTCTCTCTCTTTGAGCCGAGCTATGATATTCTCGGGTACATTAGAGAGGCGGCCGCCCAACAGGGGTTCCATGATGACAGCCGGGATGTTGCGTTTGGCAAGCTCGGCATACAGGTACTCGGCATCGGTATTGCGGGGGTTTATTTGTTTGGCATATTTCCAATCTAAATAGTTGAGTTGTATTTGTACGAAATCCCACTTGTAATAGTCATGTCGCGACAGCAAATAGTCGAATACGGCTACGTCGCCATGGTACGAGAATCCGAGGTTGCGTATGCGTCCTGCCTTGCGTTCTTCCAGTAAGAATTCCAAGACTCCGTTGCGTATATAGCGGTTTTCAAACTCTTCCATGCCTCCCATGCCTATACCGTGCAACAGCAGGTAGTCGATATAATCTACCTGTAACTCTTTCATGGAGTTGTGGTACATGGCTATCGATGCTTCGCGGCTCCATGTCGAGGGCGAGAAGTTGGAGAGTTTTGTGGCAATGTAATAACTCTCGCGCGGATACCGGCTCAACGCTATGCCTGTGGCACGTTCCGAGAAGCCTTGGCAGTAGGCCGGCGACGTGTCGAAGTAGTTTACTCCGTGGGCAATGGCATAGTCTACCATTCTGTTTACCATTTCTTGGTCTATGACTTCGTGTGCGTCACTCCCTTTGGCAGAGGGTAAACGCATCATTCCAAATCCGAGCAACGATACGCGGTCTTGTGTTGTGGGGTTGGTACGGTAGGTCATTTTACCGGTCGGTTCGCCTTCGCTTCCGGCATCTTGCACCGAGCCGTTGCCGGTACATGCAGCAAGTCCGGTTGTGGCAACTCCCGCGATACCCAATCTTTTCAGGAAATCGCGTCGGGTTATCTCTTTTTTATGTATTTTATCCATAATCTTTTATAGTTCTCGGTGTAACTCAGTCCCTTCTACATATATGGCGCTGAATGGGCGTGCGGGGCATAAGTTTTCACACGCGCCGCAACCAATGCAACGCTCTGTATTGATGGCAGGCACCATGATGCTCTTCTCTTGTTGGTCGCTCCCGTTTCCGCCCCGGTAACGGTGCCGTCCGTGGAACGGGACCATCTGTATGGCGCCTGTGGGACAGTGGCGGGCGCAGTTGCCGCACTCTACGCCATCGGTCAGAGGTATGCAATTGGCTTTTATCCATACGGCATGGCCAATCTGTGTAGCCGACTTTTCTGCCCGGGTTATAGGCAGGATGGCGCCGGTCGGACATACTTCGGAGCATTTGGTACACTCCGGACGGCAATATCCGCGTTCATACGACATTTCGGGTTGCATCAGCTTCGTCAGGTCGGTCGATGGGCGCAGTACGCCATTGGGGCATACCGATACGCAGAGTTGGCAGGCTGTGCAATGTTGAGTAAAATGCTGTTCGCCTATGGCACCCGGCGGCACAATGGCTTGCTTGCGGCGAGGCGGTTTCTTCTCTTCTATGATGGCAAGGCCGCCATCTACTTTCTTTTCTTGTGCTTTTATGGCGGCGGTTGTGGCAAGCAGGGCTGTGGTCGCAAGAAAACTCCTGCGGGCATTGTCTACCTGTGTATCGGTTACTTGCAGGCGGTCGGCAGGCTGTGCCTGCTTCTCGGTCTGTTTTTGGGATTGGACATGTGCATAACTGATGGCTTTTGTGTGGCAAGCCTCTATGCAATCCATGCAGCTTACGCAGCGGCTGTAATCTATCCGGTGATTTTTCGCGTCGATACAGGCAGCTTTGCAATTGCGGGCACACAATCCGCAGTTGACACATTTTTGGGTGTTGATGACCGGTTTCAGCCATGCAAAACGAGAGAGAAAGCCCAGTACGGTTCCCACCGGGCAGATGGTGTTGCAATAGGTGCGGCCGTTGCGCCATGCCAATATGACAATGATGATGGCCGTGATTGCGGCTATGGCAAATGTGGCGGTGCTCTTTATCCATACGTCGGTGGCATAGAATGCATAGCTGTCGGCGCGTTCGGCAAAGTATGCGAGCAGGTTATTGCCCCATTGGTATAGCGGGGCAAAGAGATTGCTGGCGATGCGGCCGTATGCGCTGTATGGCGCGAGAAGGGCTGCCAAAGAGCCTATGCCGGCAACAAGGGCAATCACAAAAAGAGCGAGCATTCCGTAGCGAAGCCAGCTTTTGGCCGGTGAGTAGGTGTAGCGGTTCTTGCGCTGCAACTTGCCGAAGTGTGCAGCGATGTCCTGAAATACGCCCAAGGGGCAAATAACCGAGCAGTATACACGGCCGAATATCAGTGTCAATACTATGAGCAGTGCTACAATACCTACATTGAGCGACAAGACGGCGGGCAGGAACTGTACCTTGGCCATCCACCCGAACCAATGGTGTATCGTCCCCGTAAAATCGAGGAACAACAGTGTAATGAAAAGGAAGAAAATCAGGGCGGCGATAATTCTTATTTTCCGTAACATGCTGTTGAATGATTGTGTAGTTGTTAATGTATAGTACCTCCTTTGGGGGGAGGCTCTCTCCTTCTGCAAAAGTAGCATATTCATCTCACATTTACCAACTTTCCGGCTGTGAAGTATGTTAGGGTTTCCGAAACCGGGCAGAGCCGACGGTTATGCCGGACAGTGCGTCTCTCTTGGGGCTTTTTGTGATGCTCTGTTTGCTATATTTTCTATATTGCAAAGATATTTTCTTCGGCATGTTCCTTTACTATATGTATTACGGGAAATTGTACCCAAATTACCGAGCTGATGTCCTGTGATAGTTTTCCGGGCTAATATGTGATGCTGTGTGGCATGTAGCGCATCGCGTAACGTTTATAAGGGGTGGATTGTTTAGTAATCACGCCTGTTTCCTGGTGTGATGAAAGATTTTGACAACTTTTGAGTCTCGAAAATTTCTTATATCGTTGTATATCAACCGTGTAGTAGATGGTTTTTGAAAACTTTGTTTTTAAACATAAAAAAATTATTGCCGAATTTGGTGTGCCGCATGATTATTTTACGTAAACTTGCATCGCTTTTCGGACAATTTTCGTGTTGTCTTTATCTATTTCGTTATTAATACTTTATAAAATTTTTGTCGTGGAACGAGAAACCTACACTTATGATGAGGCGTTTGCCGCTTCGCTCCGTTATTTTGGAGGAGACGAACTGGCTGCTCGTGTATGGGTGAATAAATATGCTCTGAAAGATTCCTATGGACATATCTATGAAAAAACACCTGACGATATGCACTGGCGCTTGGCAAACGAGCTGGCTCGCATAGAGCAGAAGTATTCCAACCCCCTTTCGGCGCAGGAGCTTTTCGACCTGATGGCTCATTTCCGCTATATTGTGCCCCAAGGCAGCCCTATGACGGGTATTGGCAACGATTTTCAGATTGGTTCGCTCTCCAACTGTTTCGTGGTTGGTCTCGAAGGAGAGCCCGATTCTTATGGTGGTATCATTAAAATCGACGAGGAGCAAGTGCAGCTTATGAAGCGTCGCGGTGGAGTAGGGCACGACCTCTCGCATATCCGCCCCAAAGGCTCCCCCGTCAAAAACTCGGCCCTGACCTCGACAGGATTGGTGCCCTTTATGGAGCGCTTCTCCAACTCGACGCGCGAGGTGGCGCAAGACGGCCGTCGCGGAGCTCTTATGCTCACCGTCTCTATCAAGCACCCCGATTCCGAGGCATTTATCGATGCCAAGCTGACCGAGGGTAAGATTACCGGCGCCAATGTTTCGGTCAAAATCGATGATAATTTCATGAAAGCTGCCGTCGATAACATACCTTACGTGCAGCAATATCCCATCGATGCCGAGCATCCTATGGTAGAGAAAGAGGTGAGTGCCCGCGATATATGGCGTAAGATTGTGCACAACGCATGGAAGTCGGCCGAGCCCGGTGTCCTCTTCTGGGATACTATTATCCGCGAGTCGGTGCCCGATTGCTATGCCGATTTAGGCTTCAAGACCGTTTCTACCAATCCTTGCGGCGAAATTCCGCTTTGTCCTTACGACAGTTGCCGTCTGTTGGCCATCAACCTCTATTCGTATGTAAAGAATCCGTTTACGTCTGAGGCTGTTTTCGATTTCGACCTTTTCCGCGACCATGTTACGAAAGCACAGCGCATCATGGACGATATTATCGACCTCGAAATGGAAAAAATCGAGAAAATTATCGACAAGATTATATCAGACCCCGAGACCAGCGAGGTGAAAAATACCGAGCTGAATCTTTGGCGCAAAATACAGAAACGTACCCTTCAAGGGCGTCGTACGGGAGTAGGTACGACGGCCGAGGGCGATATGCTCGCTGCTTTGGGCTTGCGTTATGGAACAGACGAGGCGACCGATATGTCGGTGCAAGTGCATCGCTCTCTCGCCTTGGCGGCCTACCGTTCGTCGGTAGAGCTGGCTCATGAGCGCGGCGCTTTCGAGATATACGATGCTGCCCGTGAAATGAACAATCCGTTTATCAATCGCCTCAAAGAGGCCGACCCCGAATTGTATGACCTTATGGTGCAATACGGCCGTCGCAACATAGCCTGTCTTACCATAGCGCCTACGGGAACGACCAGCCTTATGACGCAAACCACGTCGGGTATCGAGCCTGTGTTTATGCCTGTTTACAAACGCCGTCGCAAGGTGAATCCCAACGACCCCGATGTGCATCCCGACTATTGGGACGAAAACGGCGATGCTTTTGAAGAGTATATCGTTTATCACCACAAATTCCTTACGTGGATGCAGATAAACGGATATGAGGTGAAGAATAACTATACTCAGGAGGAGATAGATGCGCTTGTGGCAAAGTCGCCCTATTACAAGGCAACCTCAAACGACATCGATTGGTTGAAAAAGGTGCGCATGCAAGGGCGGGTACAGAAATGGGTCGACCACTCCATCAGCGTCACTATCAACCTCCCCTCGGATGTTACCGAAGACCTCGTAAACGACCTCTATGTCGAAGCATGGCGCTCGGGTTGTAAGGGCTGTACCGTTTATCGCGAAGGCTCCCGCTCGGGGGTTCTCATCTCGGTAAATAAGGAGAAAGAGGAGAAAGAGAAGCGCAAATTGGCTGCCGGCGATACCATAGCCCAGCCGCTTATCGTGCACAAGCGTCCTATCGAGCTCGAAGCCGATGTCGTACGCTTCCAGAATAACAAAGAGAAGTGGATAGCCTTCGTCGGGTTGCTCAATGGCCGTCCGTATGAGATATTCACCGGTCTTGCCGATGACGATGATGGTATATTCTGCCCCAAAAACGTAACAAAAGGTAAGATTATCAAGGCGGTAGACCCCGATGGAAACAAGCGGTACGACTTCCAGTTCGTCAATAAGCGTGGTTACAAGACAACCATCGAGGGACTCTCCGATAAGTTCAATCCCGAATATTGGAACTATGCCAAGCTCATTTCGGGAGTGTTGCGCTATGGAATGCCCATCGACCAAGTGATAAAGCTCGTTTCGGGTCTCGACCTCGACAACCAGTCTATCAATACATGGAAAAATGGTGTAGAGCGCGCGTTGAAAAAGTACCTTCCCAACGGCACTAAGGCCGGCGGGCTTACCTGCCCCAATTGCAAGCAGGAGACTCTTGTATATCAGGAAGGATGTCTTATTTGCACCAACTGCGGCACATCGCGTTGCGGATAAAACATAGCTTTATAGTTTTTTGCGAGGTTTGGCTGTCTTTCGGTCAAACCTCGCTGCCTTTTGTCCCATTCCCCGAGGGGGTAGAGATATGGCCTCTCTATATATTATAAAGTATCCCGGATGCTTCATCAAGCAAAATTGTGAATAAATCATCTTTTTATTACTTTTGTTACGGACGACATGGCTTTATAATTGTAAGGATAAGGCAATTCGTCCGTAGAAAAGAGGTAAGCCGTTGGGTGTAGAAGCACTCTGTGTGAAAAATTTAATATATCTGGTAGTATGGAAACACCGAATCAAAACCAAAATCAAAAGTCCCGCCCTCCGCGATGGTTCGTCGTTTTGGCGGTATTGACGGCACTCCCCATTCTTGCATACCCGTGGGTATGGGCCTATTTCACAAGCCGGCCCTTGTCGTGGCTCGACCCCGGCATGTCGCAATTCATTATCTATGCGCTCCCCGTATATATTATAGCCACCTGTTGGCTTAGTTGCAAAATATATACCGAACGGCCTGTCGTCTCGTGGGTGCTGCAAATATTGCTGCTCTTCTGTTACGCCATGCTCCTTTGGGTGATGTCGCTCTGATTTTCGCCCGATATACGCATTGGCAACAAGTTTTACAAGCTCTCTTGCTGCGGGTAGCTCCCGGGAAAAAGTGAGAGACCCAGCCCTTTTGTGTGGTAGAAAAAGGAGAAAAACACTATTCTGATGAAAAAATATGTTTTTCAACATGCATGTATAGCATATTTATAACATGCTGTGTGATAGGAAATAAACAGGTTATTAACAACGTTATTCACCGTTTTGTTGAAAAATAAAGAGAAAAAACATGCGAAAAAACTTGCGGGAAAGTAAAAGAGGCATTACCTTTGCACCCGCAACCCGAAAAAACGGGGACGCCAAAACGCCCCACGGAGTTGCTGAGAGATCATTGAAAGCATGGTGAAAACCAGTAAAGATAAGCAGCA
>UQMR01000009.1 GCA_900542255.1 uncultured Porphyromonadaceae bacterium | reverse complement strand
GCACCCGCTTCGAGGGCATCAACGCCGTTACGGGCGAAGCCCTTGCCGCCGACGGCAACACAGCCGGCAGCGCGATAGATGCCACCGGCATAGAACTCGCCACAACCATCCGTCCCAGCAAAGAAGAAAAATATTACAAGACCGGGTACGACAAAACCGATGCCAACCGCACCGTTATCGTAGACTACCTCCTGTGCAACGACGAGCAGCAACCCATCCATTTCAAAATAGATTTCCTCGATGGCACCAACTCATTGATAGTACGCGACCTCAACACCAACGTACCTATACAACGCAACTGGCTCACCACCGTCATAGGTAACATGCTCACTACCGGTGGAACCATAAATATAGAAATTGACGAAGGTTTCGTCAACGACTTTGTCGTAGGCGAAGAGTGGTGGGACCCCAACATACTTACCCCCACAGAACCCGAGTATGACGCTGCCACAAAAACCTACCGCATAAAAACACGCGACGAATTTGCTTGGCTGCCCGACAATATCGACAATATCGCAAGCGGTACTACATTCATCATCGAAAACGACATCGATATGGGCGGCATGAATTGGAAGCCCATCTATCCCAGCAACGGCGAGCCATCCTTCACAGTAGAAGGTCAGGGTCACACATTGCGCAACTTCACGCTCGACGGCACATACGGAGCCAAATACTATATCTACAACATATTCTTCATTGCCAACGCCTACCAAGGAGTATGGGGCAAGTTCCAAGGTACCATGCGCAACCTCACCTTCGAGAATATCACCATCAACGGCCGCGCCTGCGATATGGTAGATACCGACGTCGACGGAAATCCCGTAGACCACAGCCAGGAATACGCCTACTTTGCCGGCTGCATCGGCTACACGGGACAAAATTGGAGCACCACCGCCATCTTCGAGAACGTACATGCCAAACACGTCTACATCAAGGCATCCAATAACAAAACGACCCAAAACATCGGCGGTTTGATTGGTTGGATTGGCGTAGGCGGCGGCAATACCAAGCTCACGAACTGTTCGGCCGAAGACATACATATCACAGGCTACCAGGCCGGCGGATTAGTAGGTCAAGTAGTTGGCAGCCGCTACGTCGGATTCACCGACTGCCGCACCGAAGACATCTACCTCAGAGTGAGAAGCGCATCAAGCTATAAGACCACATCGGGATTCATCGGATTAATCAACAACGGTGGTACAGGCAACGGCACCACAGGAGCCAACAACATCATCATCACCTCATGCCAGCCCGCCACACACGTCGAGTTCATCAACGATGCCACCGGAGCCCCCATCGACTACACACCGGCCAGTCAATACTATGGCACTTGCGAAACAAACGAAAGCGGCGTAATCATCAACGAATAACGCCACCCTCACAAAAGCACAACAAAAAATCTCCTTGCCCACCCGGCAAGGAGATTTTTATTACACACCCACCCCTCACCCAAACTTCGCACAGCAACCCGCAAAACACCCGCCACACCTGCGAGAAAATAGAGCAACCTTTTCCTAATTGAGCGATAAAACCGTATCTTTGCAGAGAATTGCTCGCCACACGGCGACAAGCAACAGACGAAACAACAATCTCATGACACCAATCAAGAAAAGACCCCCGCGCCGCCCCGGAAAAGAACACACCTACACGGTAAAAGAGCCGGCGCTCCTGCTCGATTTCCTCATCGCCACAATGAGCGACAAGTCGCGCACCACCGTCAAGTCATACCTATCACACCGCCAAGTAGCCGTCAACGGAATAGCCACCACAAAATTCAACATACCCCTGCACAAAGGCGACCAAGTGACCATCAACTTCACCCGGGGATACCGCCTCTTCCAGCACAAGCGGCTGCGCATCATCTATGAAGACGAGTACCTCATCGTCATAGAGAAAGGCTACGGGCTCCTCTCCATAGCCACCCAAAACCAAAAAACCGAAACAGCATACCGCATCGTCAGCGACTACGTGAAACGCGACGACCCCGAGGCCCACATATTCATCGTGCACCGTCTGGACCGCGACACCTCGGGCGTAATGATTTTCGCCAAGCGGCAAGGCATACAAGAAACCATGCAGCGCAACTGGGACAAAACCGTGCAGGAACGAAAATATATCGCCATCGTACAAGGAACCATAGAACCCGCGCAAGGTCAAATACGTTCTTATCTGAAAGAAAACGCCGCCATGCAAATGTATTCGACCCCCAATGCCGCCGACGGGCAACTCGCCATCACACACTACAAAACCATAGCGAGCAACACACGCTTCTCCATGGTAGAGATACAACTCGAAACCGGGCGTAAGAACCAGATACGCGTACACATGCACGACACCGGGCACCCCATCATAGGCGACCGCAAGTACGGCTCCACCTGCAACCCCCTGGGACGAGTGGCACTACACGCCGCGACAATCCGGTTCATACACCCCATCACAAAACAACAACTCTTCTTCGAGTCGGCAATCCCCCCGCGATTCGAACAGATAGTCAAGTAAAACTTCCAAACACAACCGACATGATACAAAGAATACAATCACTGCACCTCCTCATCGCAGCCATCTTCATGGCCATATTCGCATTCGCGCCCTACATGACGCTATCAACCCCCGATGCCGACTACCGGCTCACAACGACAGGGCTCGAAACCATCGCATCAGAAAATGCCATCACCGTCTCCACCCAAAACTACACACTGGCCATCCTCTCGCTGCTGACAGCCCTGCTGTCGCTCATAACCATCTTCCTGTTCAAGAACCGCAAGCTGCAAGTACTTGTATGCCGCATCAACCTGCTGCTATACATCACCCTCTACATCGTGATGATACTATACGGCTACTTCACCTACACCGACCTGCACCCCACCGCGTTCGCCACCACAACCTACGTCATATTCCCCGTGTGCGCCATCATCGTCAACTCACTTGCCATATCGGGCATACAAAAAGACGAGCGCATGGTCAAAGACAGCGAGCGCATGTGGAGCCGCAAGAACTGATACCGCATAACAAGATACAAACCACACCGCAAGCATGGATGCACTATACAGCTACTACACCCAAGTACTGTGCAGCAACGAGGTAACCACAGCATCGGCATTCTTCAAACTACTGCTGAGCGCCCTGCTGGGTGGAGCCATCGGCTTCGAGCGAAAACGCAAAGGACAGATTGCCGGCTCACGCACCTTTGCCCTCATCTCCATGGGCGCAACCCTCGCCATGCTCGTATCGGCAGCCATACCGCAACTCTTCACCACCGCCACCAACAGCGACCCCGCACGCGTGGCGGCACAAGTCATCAGCGGCATCGGCTTCCTCGGCGCAGGAGCCATCATCAAAACGAAATCATCCATACGGGGCCTCACCACAGCAGCCGGTATATGGGTAGCCGCAGGCATAGGACTCGCCGTAGGCATAGGGCTATACGCCATAGCCATTATAGCCATGATACTCATATTGCTCACCCTCGTCACCCTCGACTACTACGAGCACCGTTTCAAATTCGAGTGGGAAAGCAATATCATACGCCTGAAACTCCCCATTATCCTATCCTCCATCGACGAGTATAGCACATTCTTCCGGGAAAACAACATACGGCTCCACGAGTGGTACATCAACTACGACTATGCCGAGACGACCACCACAATAGACTTCATAGTACAAGTGCGAGGCAACAGCGACATCGCCCAAATCCTCACACGGCTGAGCACAATACACCCCACAACAAACATATCGTTGCAAAACGAAATAAGTTGACAAAACAATGAACGAACTGCAACCCCTCATAAAAGACCTCGCGCTGATTCTTGTCCTGGCAGGCATCGTAACACTGCTCTTCAAGAAACTGCGGCAACCCGTTGTACTGGGATACATCGTGGCAGGCTTCCTGGCAAGCCCCAACTTCCACTACCTCCCCTCCATAGCCGATACCGCCGACATAGACGTATGGGCGCAGATAGGAATCATCGTACTACTCTTCACCGTCGGTTTAGAGTTCAACTTCAAGAAACTGCTTCACGTAGGCGGCACAGCCTTCACCACCACCCTGACCATAGCCATAGGCATGATAGCCATAGGCTACATGGCCGGGCAGCTGCTCCACTTCACCATCTTCGACAGTATCTTCCTCGGCGCCATGCTATCCATGTCATCCACCATGATTATCATCAAGGCATTCAACGACCTGGGCATGCAGCAGGCACCCTTTACACAAACCGTATTCGGAGTACTCATCGTACAAGACCTCATGGCCGTCGTACTCATGGTGATACTCTCGTCGGTAGCAGCCGGTCGCGTAGAAGGCTCGGCCCTCATAGGCAGCATCGCCAAGCTGATATTCTTCCTCGTGCTGTGGTTCGTTGTAGGCACCTACCTGCTGCCCACATTCATCCGCAAAATAAAAAACTACCTCAACGAAGAGACCCTCCTCATCGTCGCCATGGGCCTATGCCTCGGCATGGTAGTAATCGCATCGTATGCCGGATTCTCAGCCGCATTAGGAGCATTCGTCATGGGCTCCATCCTATCCAGCACGGTAGAAGTAGAACGCATCGAGAAAGTAGTGCAACCCATCAAAGACCTCTTCGGAGCCGTATTCTTCATCTCCGTAGGCATGTTGGTCAACATCGACGCACTGGTACAATACGCCCTCCCCATCATCATCCTGTCGCTGGTCGTGGTAATAGGACAATCCACCCTGGCAACAATAGGCATGCTCATCTCGGGACAACCGCGACAGACAGCCATCCGGGCCGGATTCAGCCTCTCACAAATCGGTGAGTTCTCGTTTATCATCGCATCACTCGGCATCTCGTTAGGCGTAATGGACAAGTTCCTATACCCCATCGTCGTAGCCGTATCCGTGGTAACGACATTCACCACCCCATACATGATAAAACTCGCCAAGCCGTTTGCCGAAAAGATAGAACCCATCATCCCGTCACGAATCAAGGAACTGCTCGACAACTACGCAGCCAGCAAAACCGAGATACAAGAGAGCAAAGCCTGGTGGAAAGTCGTTGCAGCCAATTACATCGGCAACATCCTCATATACGGCATCCTCTGCATCGCCATCATGATAGCCGCACACCTGTGGCTCTTCCCCCTCATGGCCGACCTCATACCCGGGCACATAGGCACCCTCATAGGAACCATCATCACATTAACAACCATGGCACCCTTCCTATGGGCCATGTCCATGAGAAAAATCAACACCCAGATAATACGCACGCTGCGCATAGAAAAAGGCGTCAACCAAGTACCGCTGGTACTGCTCTTCGTGCTGCGCTACCTCACCGCCATCGCGTTAGTCATAGGATTCCTGCTGACAGTCTATTCATACATAGGCATGTTCATCGGGCTCGCCATCTTTGCAATAAGCATGCTACTCTTCTCCAAAACGATACAAAAACAGTTCGGCAAATTAGAAGAGAACTTCTACAACAACCTCAACCAGCGCGAGCTCAGCCGCAAAGGCCACGGCCTCATACACAACCTGCAAATAGCTACCATGAAGCTACAAGAGACCAGCCCCTTGGCCGGCGTAAAACTGATGGAATCCGACATACGCAACAAATACGGCGTCAACATCGTAAGCATATCACGCGGAGCACGGCGCATAAACATCCCCGGAGGCGACGTCAGGCTCTTTCCCGGCGACACCATAGGCGTAATAGGCACAGCCGAACAGATACACGACTTCCTGCCCATCGCCGAGTCCGGCGAAATAAAGAACGTCGTAACCTCCTCACAAGAGGTGAAATACGCATACGTCTCCATCAGCGAGCAGTCGGCGTGGAGAGGACAAACCATCCGCAACCTGCACCTGCGCGACCGGTACCACTGCCTGCTGGTAGGCATCGAGCGCGACAAAGACACCTTCCTGCACCCCGACGGAAGCACCACCCTCGCTGCCGATGACGTAATCTGGATAGCCGGCGAACCCTCGGCAATAGCCGAAGTACGACGCATGGCATACGGACAACAACCCCCACAAACCACCTCCAAGAAAAGACGACAAAAAACAGCATAACACTAACACCAAATATATACACAATGCAGGAAAAAATCATCATTCTCGATTTCGGGTCGCAATATACCCAACTGATAGCCCGCCGATTGCGCGAGCTCAACACCTATTGCGAACTACTGCCCTACAACAAATTCCCCTTTGGCAACGAAGAGGGCATCAAAGGCGTCATCCTGTCGGGCAGCCCATACTCGGTAAACGACCCCGAGGCATTGCAAATAGACCTGTCTAAAATAAGAGGCAAATACCCGCTCCTCGGCGTTTGCTACGGCGCACAATACATCGCACACAGCGCCGGCGGCAAAGTAGAGAAAAGCGACACCCGGGAGTATGGACGCGCCAACCTTGCATGGCACGACGACAAAGACCCGCTCATGCACGGCATACGCCCCAACTCACAAGTATGGATGTCGCACGGCGACTCCATTACCGAAATCCCTGCCGGCTTCACCTGCATCGCAAGCACCCACGAAGTACGCAACGCCGCATACCGCATCGAAGGCGAGAAAACATGGGCCGTACAATTCCATCCCGAAGTATATCACAGCGAAGACGGCATGACACTCCTCACCAACTTCATACGCGATATATGCGGCTGCCAGCAAGACTGGACACCGGCCTCATTCATCGAGCACACCGTAGCCATGCTGCGCGAAAAACTGGGCGACGACAAAGTCGTACTGGCCCTCTCGGGAGGAGTAGACTCTACCGTCGCAGCCGTGCTGCTCAACCGCGCCATCGGGCATAACCTCACCTGCATCTTCGTCGACAACGGCCTGCTCCGCAAGAACGAGTTTGCCAACGTCCTTGCCAACTACGAACACATGGGGCTCAACGTCATAGGCGTCGATGCCAAGGAATACTTCTACAACGCACTGGCCGGCGTCACCGACCCCGAACGCAAACGCAAAATCATAGGCGCCGGATTTATCGAGATATTCGACCGCGAAGCCCAGAAACTCAACAACATCAAGTGGCTCGCACAAGGCACCATCTACCCCGACGTCATAGAGTCGCTCTCCATCACCGGCATGGTCATAAAGAGCCACCACAACGTAGGCGGCCTGCCCGAGCGCATGAACCTGAAACTCGTAGAGCCGCTGCGCCTCCTCTTCAAAGACGAAGTACGACGCGTAGGCCGCGAGCTGGGCATCGACGAACGCCTCATACGCCGTCACCCCTTCCCCGGCCCCGGACTGGCAGTGCGCATCCTCGGCGACATCACCCCCGAGAAGGTCCGCATCCTGCAAGATGCCGACAACATCTTCATACAGAGCCTCATCGACAACGACCTCTACGACAAAGTATGGCAAGCCGGCGTCATACTGCTGCCCGTCAAAAGCGTAGGCGTCATGGGCGACGAACGCTCCTACGAGCGAGCCGTAGCCCTGCGTGCCGTACTCTCTACCGACGGCATGACAGCCGACTGGGCACGACTCCCCTACGACTTCCTGGCCAAAGTCTCCAACGACATCATCAACAAAGTACAAGGTGTCAACCGCGTCGTGTACGACATCAGCTCAAAGCCACCATCGACAATCGAGTGGGAATAACCACCCGCGACATACAACAAAAACGAGCATAAGAGAGAGACTGCTCACCATCGGCGGTTGGGGACAACACATCCTTCAACCGCCGTTTACATTCCCCTCACACAAAAACAACCCTACAACCCCCTGCACCCAAACGACATGAACGAGCTCGAAAAGATGAAACAAGGCATGCTCTACGACTTCTCTGCCCCCGAACCCCAACAGAGCCACATAGAGTGCATGATAAAAAACGAAGCCTTCAACCGCACCCCCATGTACGACACCGAGGCACACCGCCGCACATTAGAGGCACTCATCCCCGGCATACCCCCCACCACCGACATCGCGCCCCCCTTCTACTGCGACCACGGCCACATGATAACCATCGGCAGCGACACATTCATCAACTACGGAGCCACCATACTCGACGGCGGCGGCATCACCATAGGCAACCATTGCAAGATAGGACCCAACTGCCAAATATACACCATCAACCACCCCTTAGACTACATGCAACGGCGCCAGCCCGTCGAAACCGGCTACCACGTGACAATCGGCGACGACTGCTGGCTCGGAGGCGGCGTCATCCTGTGCCCCGGCGTCACCATAGGCAACCGCTGCATCATAGCCGCCGGCAGTGTAGTTACACGCGACATCCCCGACGACACGCTCGCCGCCGGCAACCCCGCCACCGTAAAAAGGAAATTGAGGTAAAAAATCAAGAAAACGAAAGAATTTTATAATATTTTTATCTCATCAATTCTTGTACACGACATTATTTATATATCTTTGCTGTATGAATTTTAAATATTTTTGCCTATGAATAAATAGCGTATAATAGTACGCACACTATAAGACATATTGGAAAAGCGTTTTAATTGAGTCTTTCTCTGACTAAAGTTTGGCGACTTAACAAAGAGAAGTAAAGATATACAATTAAAATGCCTGCGCATAGCGTGGGCTTTTTGTTATATCTACTTCTCGGGTTACGCCAAACACCATGTCAGAGAAATATAACTAAAAGTGCCGCGCTTTTTTGTGTGCGTATGCTCATGACAAGGCACTCCTCTATATTCAAAAAAACACAACTAATAGTAAATTTATTAATAATACGACCATGAAGAAATTTATTATCGTTCTTACACTCCTCTTTTCTTTCCAAATATTCATTTGGGCAATACCGTCTGGAAAATATTGCGCAGAAGATGAATCGTATGTAATAGTGTCTGGGCAACGAATCACTTTATATATCGGCCTCTATAGTGCCGGCTCATTCTCGATTGTCTCAGAAGAAAAAGACGGAACCTTTACTTTCTCCGATGAAAACGGAGTAATACACAAAGGTAAATGGTACGAGCAAAACGGCATAACTTACTTAAAATTGGGA
The DNA here is from genome assembly GCA_900542255.1 of uncultured Porphyromonadaceae bacterium. Taxonomy (GTDB): domain Bacteria; phylum Bacteroidota; class Bacteroidia; order Bacteroidales; family Barnesiellaceae_A; genus Barnesiella_A; species Barnesiella_A excrementipullorum. Next base: position 38,389 of record UQMR01000009.1, on the reverse strand, counting down.
GCACGCATGCTTCAAAAATGCGATTAAAAACATAATTACACACCATTCATAAATATTACAAAAATGAAAAAAACAATTTATTGCATAGTTCTGTGTACACTATCTGCTATAACACCATATTTATATGCCAGTTCATTCAGTATCAATAGTGAAATTTCGGTATCGGCATATAGTAGAGACGTCACTGTTTATGAAATAAAGAAAAGAGGTAAAATGTTCATAGTAAGACATGTTTCTGCTACATACGATAAAGAATCCAATACCCTCACCGTAGATAATGAAACCTATCCCGTACGCGACAACCCGTACTACGGAAATACCGATGATAAAAGAGGTGCATACAGATATGTTGCCGATGGTAGATTCTACTTCGATTAATCGCTCTTATATTCCGATACCAAACAGTATCTTATTTACCTACAAAGTAGTATGATGAGTACATCTGGAATGTTGCCCAAGATTTTATATCGAATCTATCCACATACTATCCGCACAACAGAAACACTCTCATACTACTTATAGAACTGTGACTAAATGCAATTTTAGTCACAGTTCCAAAAACAATAAAATCCAACAATACAAACAACACGGTGATTATGGCAAAAATATATCTTATATTATTAGCTTTGTTCTGCTTCACGACACAATCCTACGCAGAAAATACGAGCCGTTCTACAAAAAACGGAGGTTATGTAGAAGTAACTTTCAATCCGCCTACGACAGCACAAGCCGGAGACATATCAAGTTTCATAATCTCTAACGGAAGCTCTGTTCCCTTGGTTTCATTACATGTAAAAATCACTCTTTCTTTTGCACCGACAAGAAATGTGAGAACAAGAAACTCTGCAAAAACGGCAAGGACATCAAACCAAGCACAAGAATACGTCATATTCGATAGCAACGTAACCGAAAGAATAGACGAATATTCTTCAAAAGAGATTACATTCACAATACCCATATCATATTCCAGAGACATAATAAACACCTCAATCACTGTATCTGGACCTGCATGTAATTAATGTCACCTAATAAAGACTTATTAATTGCAGCTATATCCCTAGGCATTGGTATACTAATATACATAACATGCCGAAGCAACATATGGGCAATAGATTTAATAGGTTTAGGACATTTATCATTCCAACCTAAGTATGGAAACAACATATTGTTTTATGTTTTCATATACAGTCTGCCCGATGCCCTGTGGTATCTATCTCTTTTGTTATTGCAAATACAATTCTATCATCACAGCATTATGCCGACCCGCATTCTTTGGTGGTGTTCTGTAGCCTTGCCTTTCATCATGGAGATTTTACAAGCAATCCATCGTACCGGGCACATACGATATATACGACATTATATTTTATCTGTTAGTATTTATAATTGTAATATTATGGAAAAGAAAAAAATTTTGTTAATCGGATTTTCTCAAGCTATTATCTTAACAGCATTCATCTTATTAGCAGCCGGAAGTTCCAAATCAAGTACATCTTCCGAAACTCAATCTTTAATAAGGGCCGGAGTACAAGGTGGTACATGCGGCGCATTAGGGTACACATATGTTGGGAACTCATCTGACTGTTATAACACTTGTAAAGAACGTGGTTACAGTGATTTCTGTACAGGAAGCGACACATATGCGTGTTTCTGCAAATGAAATGAATGTGCATAGAAGTGCTTTCCTCTTCAAGGGGAGCACTTCTTTATAATAAATCTCTATTATTATGTATCACATGCGAAATATTTTGGGGAGCATCTTAGGCATCGTATTCATCATTTCGGGTATAGGAAAACTCTATAACATTGCTGCATTTCAATATCTCATAATTCAATACGGATTCCCCACCTTACATTACCTTGCGCCTGCTATTGTCATAGCAGAAATTGTTTTAGGTACCCTCCTTGTATTAGGAGTAATGCGTAAATGGACAAGTCTTGCTACAATTCTTTTGCTGATAATTTTTAGCTTCACATTCGCTTACGCCCAATACAATAACAATATCTCGGAATGTGGCTGTTTTGGTCAATTCGACTTCGCTGATACATCACCGACACTTACTTATATACGCAATGCAATTCTCATCTGCATGGCATCTGTTATCTTCCTTACCGAACACCATACTATATCATTCCCTTTATGGAAACGTATTATATTTGCAACCGTTCTATTGCCATCATTATTTATAGCAGGCATGACATATCGTCCGTATGCATTCAACACAAATAAACATCCGCTGGTAAACGTCGCCATAAAAAAATCCCCTCTGGGAAACTACACAATACAAAATAAAAAGAAACAACTTATTTTTTTCTTCTCTTACGACTGCCCCCACTGTTGGAATTCATTAGCACATTTAGAAGCATTCTCTTCCAGTACGATTGTCGATACAACTGCCGCATACGTCCTTGTGTCCCCATCCTCAAAAGAATATACAACAAGTCGAAATAGATTTACAAACTATTTCCCTCAAATAAAAGCAACTGAAATCCATCGGGACAGTATAGATTTCATATCTGCCATGCCAACATCATTCTATATAGACAATGATACCATCAAAGAAGTAATAATAGGAACATTGATTTCTCCTTATACATTACTCGAAGAATTAAAATACAAAAGTTCTTCCCTCACACAGTAACTACAAACAATCTACCGACAACACCGCCTCATGTCATTACATACAAGTATGAGGCTTGCTATATAATGGGAGAATGCTTTCTCTTATCATATTCCTTACACCACAAACATGAGGCTCCTATCCTTTCGTTTCACAACAGGGTAAACCCTTTTTCTTGTGCTTTTCGAACACATCAGCACCTGGCAACCACACCCTCATACTTAATCCTACAAAAAAATGGCTGCGCATTCTTTCACAAGGATACGCAGCCTCCAATCTTCTATTATAACTATCACAAAAACTATGCTGTCATTCTTTCATCCTGAAAGAATTTATATCGTTGTCTTATTTATCGGCAGACTCATTCGGCTCTTCAAGCCCTATACCCAGCATATTCTCATCGCGCAAAAACTGCACATACTTCGGTTGCGTGGGTACATAGCCTTCCTCGTCCCACAAAGAGCTGGTAACCATGAGGTCGGCACTGTAACGGTTGCAAGCAATGGGTATATTGTGTATACGACACTGACGTAGCAACATCTGTATATCCGCCTCATGAGGTTGCGGGTTCAGGTCATCGATAAGAAATATAGCCAAGTCTATCTGGTGGCGTACCACCATGGCAGCTATCTCGGCATCACCGCCCATAGGTCCCGAATTCATACACACAACATCGGCAGCTATTCCTTTACGTTGGAAAGCCTCCTTGACCAGTTTCCCGGTCGTACCGGTACAAACCAAGTGATGGTGCGATAATAATTCCGCATTATGCTCTACCCACTCCACCATCTCAGCCTTCCGGCGGTCGTGGGCGACAAGCGCAATAGTAAGAACCTTTTTCATTTCCTATCTCAATTAATACCGCCACAAAGGTAGGCATTCATACTGTACCATCCTAACAAAAACAGCAATATTTTTCACTTATTTGTAAAATATTTTTCAAGGAGCAAGCCATCGCACCCTTGGCACGACAAATAATAAACGCTCGGGGCACACCATTTGTTAGCCGTATGCCCCTGTTTTTGCCCTATTTACAAATCGGGAATTGGCTCAGAATCACCTTCAAGCGCGGCATCCTCCTCGGCGGCAGGCAGAGCATCGGCACCCAAAGCCTCCTCACGCAGCTGATTCCATGTTTTCTGTGTCGAGGTATTTCCCGGCAGCTTAGGTTCAAGCCCCAGGTGGCGCATCCGCTCAAACTGCCCGATAAGATTATTATTCCCCGAGGTAAGCCTCCGGCGCGCACTATCGCACGAAGCCAGCGCCTTGTCGAGATTGGCACGTACGGCATCTATATCGACGGCAAAGTTGATAAACTGCGTATAAATCTTCTCGGCACGCTCCTTGATGGCACGTATGTTGGCTTCGAGACGCTGCTGCCGCCACATATCCTGCAACATGCGCACTGCCAGTACAAGATTGGTGGGAGTCATGATAATGACATGCTTCACATAGGCATCGTGCCAGAGGTTTTTGCCTTGGGCGCGCGCCTCATCGAGAGCAAGCATAAACATCGACTCTATCGGGATAAACATGATGACAAACTCCGGCGAGCGGTTGTTACGGGCCGGATAATCCTTGCGCGACAACTCGGCGATGTGCCCATAGACCGACTCCAAATGCTGCCGGGCATATCGCCGCCGCTGCTCATCGGTCGAGGCATTCATGTAGTTGTCGTATGCCGTAAACGACACCTTCGAGTCTATAATCATATCGCCCTGGTTCGGGAAGTGCAACACGGCATCGGGACGGCTGTTGTCGCCCTGCGCATCCACCGTCTTTTGCACCTCAAAGTCGGCCCCTTCACGCAATCCCGACTGCCGCAGGATATTGAGCAAAATCATTTCGCCCCAGTCACCCTGCACCTTGCTTCCGCCCCTCAGAGCCGACGTCAGCTTGTCGGCCTCACGCCGCATAGCCTCGTTTTGCATCGTCAGCTGGCGTATCTGCTCCTGCAACGAAGAGCGCTCCTTACTCTCCGTATCATAACATTGCGACACCTGTTTCCTGAAACTCTCTATATCGCGGTTCAGCGGGTCGAGTATCGTTTTCAGGCTCTCGCCGTTCAGCTCCTTGAAAGCCTTCGACTTCTCCTCCATGATATTCGACGCCATCACCTTAAACTGCGCCAACGTCTGCTCATGCAGCTTCTCTATCTCGACCCTCTGCGTTTCCAGTTTTTCCTGCAAAGCCCTGTAATCGGCATCCAGCCGTATACGGCCGGCATTGGCCGCATCGGTCTCGCGCCGCAAGGCCGCCATATCTTCGGCATACTGCCTGCACAATCCCGTTTTCTCTTCATACCGCTCGGCAAGCGACCGCCCCTCAGCTTCAAGGCGCGATTTCTCGGCAGCCAGCAAGCGCACCTCGGCCTGCAACCCCTCTGCCACACCCTTTTGCTCCTGCAATTCGGCCTGCAACTCTCCGCAACGGTTCCGTTCGGCCTGCAAGTCAAGCTCCGTACGCAGGCTCTCCCGCTCTGCACGCCTCTGCAACAGCCACATAAGCAACACACCGGCACACACTCCTGCCGCCAGCGACACGACAATATATAGAATGACCGTCGTCATCATAACAAATAATACAATAAAACAAATTATATATCGAGCCATAAAATTACAAGAAATTTTCTGACAACACAAATTTGCTTTTTCGCCGTATTATAAATATTTTTGAGGCATATAAAATCGCTCGTCAGATGAAACGCATATTACTGACAATATGGAGTATAGCACTCCTTACGACATCATACGGACAAGAACCGCCCTCGCTCAAATACTTCCAGGACGGCATCAATCATTGGCAAATGAAACATCCCGAAGGAAGCTATCCCCGTTGGAGCGAGAACGATTTCATCGAGATTGCCGACAACATGGTAGCATACCAAAACGAAGACGGAGGCTGGATGAAAAACATCGACTACCTGTCGAAACTCAACCCCGACTCCGTCATTGCCGCCCTCGCACCCAAGCATCGGCGAAGCACCATAGACAACCGCAACATCATACCCCAGGTCACCTACCTTGCCGATGTATATGCCCGAACCGGCAACGAGAAATACCGCCGGTCGGCCGAGCGGGGCATCGACTATATCCTCGACACCCAGAAAGAGAACGGAGGATGGCGCGGATGGGACGCCGATGCCATCACCTTCAACGACGATGTGACCACCAACGTCATGCAATTCCTGTGCGACGTCGTGCAAGGCGACCCGCTCTTCAAATGGCTGAGTCGCGACTGCATCAACCGCATCGCAGCAGCCTACCACAAAGGCATCGACGTCATCCTGCGATGCCAGGTCACGCAAAACGGTGTAAAAACAATATGGGCACAACAACACGACAATGAAACCTACAAACCGGTCAAAGCCCGGTCGTACGAACTACCCGGCCTGAGCGCACCCGAGAGCAGCCAAATATTACTGATGCTCATGAGCATCGACAACCCGAGACAGGAAGTGAAAGAGGCCATCACCTGCGGCGTAAAATGGTTATGGAACAACCGCATCGAAGGCATCAAGGTAGAAAAAGTCGTTATCGGCACCGACTCCGTCACAGGCCGAAACATCTACGACAGGGTTGTCATAGAAGACCCGTCGAGCCGCCGCCCGATATGGGCACGCTACTACGACCTGGAAACCAACCAACCCTTCTTCTGCCGCCGCTCGGGCGAGAAAGTATGGCGCATGGCCGACGTCGAATACGAGCGGCGCATCGGATACGGATGGTATGGCCGCCAACCACTGAAAGTACTGAAAGAGTACCCCGACTGGGCAGAACGCATGGGCGTACCATTCACCGGATTCGACAACATGTAAGCCGTCACACATCCGCCATCATACAGAAACGACAACGCGACAAAAACATCTATTCATAAACCCTCCACTATGAAACATTCTGCACTACTTATTACAGGACTCTGTCTCTGTGCAACAATCGTTGCATGCTCCTCTAAAAAGGGCTCCAACGAAGGAGACAATATGGCAACCGACAGCGTGCGTACCGACCGTACACTCATAGAACTCTCCTATCAACTCCCCGATGACCCCAAGAAGAAATGCGAAGTGAAGCTATCTCTGGATTATCCCATAGCATACCAATCGGAAAGCGACCTTGCCCGGCTCAACTCACTGCTGGCCTCCCAAATATTCGGCCCAGAATACAGCCGATACACCTCCTTGAAAGAGGCCGCCGACAGCGCCGCACAGAGCACGCTGAACGAAATGAAAGAGGGACTCACAACACTATGCAACGAAATAGAGCTCACCTCCGAGATTACATTCACCTCCCTCACACAGATAATGCCTGTCTACAACAACGGCAACTTCCTCTCCTACAATTCCAGCAGCTACTCATACGAGGGCGGGGCACACGGAATAAACAACAGCTTCTACTACGTAATATACCTACCCACGATGAGCCGCATAACACTTTGCGACATCATAGCCCCCGAATACACCGACAGCGTACACCAAATGCTCATAAACACCCTCGTAAAAAACCTCGACCTTAAAAACAGCAAAGCGCTGATAGATGTAGGCTACTTCGACCCCGAGAACATCACCGCCACCGAAAACTTCTACATCAACGACAAGGGAGTCACTTGGGTATACAACCCCTACGAGATAGGTTGCTACGCCTTGGGCGAAACATCCATCACACTGTCATACAGCGACATAAGCTATTACATCCCCGAGAACAGTCCCATATCCTGCATGCTTAACATCCAAACAAAATGATAGAACTCATAGAAAAATACTTTCCACACCTCACCGAGCTGCAAAAACAACAATACACAGCTCTGGGCACACTCTATCCCGAGTGGAACGCCAAGATAAACATCATCTCACGCAAAGACATAGACAACCTCTACGAGCACCATATACTCCACTCCCTGGGCATAACATGCGCCCTGAACTTTGCCGACGGCACATCCATCATCGACGTCGGTACGGGAGGCGGATTTCCCGGCATACCGCTCGCCATCATGTTCCCGCAATGCCATTTTCATCTGATAGACCGCACCGGGAAAAAAATCATGGTTGCCACCGAAATTGCAAAAGCGATAGGGCTCGATAACGTCACCTTGCGCCAGTGCAGCATCGAAGAGGAGAAAATGAAGTGCGACTTTGCCGTAAGCCGCGGCGTGATGCCCCTGCAAGACATCATCAAACTGGTACGGAAAAACATATCGGACAACCACCACAATGCCCTGCCCAACGGCTTGCTATACCTGAAAGGAGGCGACCTGCAACACGAAATGCATCGCCTGCAAAAACGAGGTATAGAAGTAGAGCTGAAAAAATACTTCACCGAGCCCTTCTTCGCGACCAAGAAAGTAGTCTACGTACAGATATAACCCCACACAACGACAAGATGGAAATAACACGGTTTACATGCAACCCGTTTCAAGAACTCACCTACGTGCTATGGGACAAAAAGAGCCTGCAATGCGCCATCATCGACCCCGGCTGCCTCTCCGATGACGAGCAAGAGAGACTCTCCCGCTTCATCGCCGACAATCGTCTGTCGGTAAAGCATCTGCTGCTCACACACCTGCACATAGACCACTACTACGGCGCACCCTTCGTAGCACGCACATACCACGTCGGGGTCGAGGCCAATGCCGCCGAAAAGCCGTTGTTAGACATGATGCAACAACAAGCCATTGCCTTCGGCACACCGCCACCCGCCGACATCCTCCCCATCACCCGATACCTTGCCGACGGCGACACCCTCTATATCGGCGACGAACCGCTGCAAGTCATAGGAGCTGCGGGACACTCGCCCGGCGGCATCGCCTTCTATGCACCCGAGTCGGGATTCGTATGCAGCGGCGACTCCCTCTTCTGCGGCAGCATAGGCCGCACCGACTTTATCGGAGGCAATTACGAGCAACTCATCGAGTCACTGCACAAGGGAATATGCTCCCTGCCGCCCGAGACCGTAGTATATCCCGGCCACGGTCCCGAGACCACCATCGGCGACGAGCTGCGCCACAACCCCTTCCTGTAACAAAAAGCGAAACCCACAGCATTACCATCGTAAAAGCGAGGCTGCAACAGATTCCACATCTTGTCACAGCCTCGCATTGTTTTTGCGCCATCTGCCGGCCTTCGTGTGCAGCCGCTATCCGCTACACCTCTATTCTATCACCCACGACACCCCATAGGCAAATATCGCCGAAGGTGTCATTTGCGTGGCTTCGGCCGGCGAAAGTTGCCGTGCCCACTTCACACGGCCATCGGTATCACACCCCACCGTAGCATACTCTCCATACCGGGCCGTCTTTTCGTTAGCCGGGTTACGCCAGTTATGCCAGCCCTGGGGGCGGATATGCCGTCCCATCGTACAATGCAAAAAGAAAGTCGAGGCATACGGTCGCCACGGCCGTCCCAGATAGACCTTCGTCACCCCTTGGGCTGCCGTCAGCGTACAGCGGTTGAAGACATAACCATAAGGGATGGAAGCCGGGGTAGAAGCCGCCGTGATATACGAATTCGACAAGCTGTGCAGCGTGCAACGCTCAAACCACACCGTGGCAGCACCGAAAATATAGTCGGTCGTACCCTCTATATAACAATCCTCCACATAGAGCCGCCGCCCCTCGCCCCCGGTATAAAAAGTATCTTGGTTACCCAGCAGGCGACACCCTACGATACGTATGCGGTCGCCCTCGGTATGCAACGCCACGGCCTGTCCTACCCGTCCCGCCGTATTGGCAATTGTCAGGTTGCGCAGCGTGATGTCGTTACCGTCTATCCGCATCGTGTAGGTGCGGAAAGTCGTCATATTGTCTTTGGCCGCATAATCGTCCCACGTAATAACGGTACTGTCAGGGTCTTCACCCACAATCTCCACATGAGTAAGCCACGCCGGCACAAGCACCTTTTCACGATAAATGCCTTTGAGCACACGCACCGTTACCGTATAATCCATAAAGGCACGTATATGCTCAAAGGCATCGTAAAACGTTGTATAGTCGCCCCTACCGTCGGGGGCAATGGTAATTATTTTTTTTTAGCAGGTACAATCTGCATCGCCTCGGCCGGAACGAGCGAGTTGATATACATCTCTATGTTGGTATACTCCTTCGAGAGCGTATATTTGTTGGCATCATTCTTCTTGTTCGGATTCAAGCCGTTGGCCGTCTCCCACTCGTCGGGCATGCCATCGCCATCGCTATCCACAGGCGACACACCGGTTTGCGTCAGGTCGGGGAAACCGCCCACCTGCTCTTGCGTATCTATAAGGCCCTTGTTACCATACGTAGCCTTACCCTCACGCACCTCCTCCACGATACGTGTATCTATGGGGTCGCGATAGAGCGAGGCGCCGGCATTGAGAAGCACTTGCTCATAAGCATCCTCGGCCGATGTGTAGGGCAGGTCGGCATAAGGCAACTGCTCTTTAAGGCGTATCGTATCGTAGCTGAACACCAGCGGGTCGTCGGTCTTTTTGCTCAGTTGCACACCGCGCGCCCAGTTGTTTTGGGTACACTTCTTATCGCCCACCATAAAGTTGCCGTCTACATAATACTCGCCATAGCCATACACCTTATCATTGATACGCATCTCCGGTGCAAAAATACGGTTCCGTTTGCTCTTCGTCGTGGCAGGGCCCGGCTTGTAGTAGTTATTGACAATATTGATAGAGCGACATTGACCGCCATACGAGCTGTTGGCGCCCCAATTATAAATCACATTGTTACGGAAGTCTATCACACCCGAAATATCGGTTACACCCGGGTGGTCGAAGCGGGGATTGCGGCTGTCGTGGTGCGCCAGCAGATTGTGATGGTAAGAAGCCCCCTTACCGCCCCATATACCGCCGTATCCGTGCGAGCCTTTCACGTGGACACTTTGACGCAGGCTCTCCGATACGATATTCCACTGGAACGTAAGGTTCTCATTGCCGTAAAACGAAGCACACTCATCGGTACTCCAACTGATAGAGCAGTGGTCCACGATGATATTGTTGAAAATTCCCTTTTCCGTAGAAGCCGTACTCGACAAGGCATCATTCTCATCCTTGTTGATGTCGCTCATGCGGAAACGCACATACCTGATTATAACCTGGCTCGCTTTGATGCGCACAGGATGTCCGCCTATACATATACCGGGAGCCGGAGCCGTCTGCCCGGCAATCGTAATACTGTCTTTGGTAATATCGAGCATTCGTTTCAGCATGATATTGCCGGCTACGGCAAAAACGATGGTACGTGCGCCCCGTTTTTCTACGGCACGACGAAACGAACCCTCTATCGGCGTCTCGCCTTTATCATAGTCTTCGAGTGTTGTCACTACATATACTTTGCCGCCACGGCCGCCTACGGTATATTTGCCATAACCTTCGGCTCCGGGGAAAGCGGGCACTTGCGACGAAGGTGTCTCCTGCGCCCATGCGCCGGCAAACGCAAACAGGGCACAAAACAGAATTATAAAGTTCCTTTTCATAATGATAGAATTAAACATATACTATTGATATAATAAGAATCGGGCCGTCATTTTCCCTGCAAACGCTCCACTTCGAGAGCCGTCAGAATAAAGGGGCCCACGGCCTTTGCGTCATTGTCACGCTTTTTCTCGTGAATATAATAGTCATAGTCGCCCGGGCGCTTCTCCTTACCGCCCAGTCCGGCCACGGCACAAACCTCGGTGATATGCACCTGGCCCTTCTCGTCCACCTTGATAAAACGGTCGAGAATACCCTGCCAAGCCTTATCGGCAACAGCTATATACTTCTCGGGAAGCACCCCGAGGCGCACCCCTTTATACAAAGCATAGGCAAACATGCACGAAGCCGACGATTCGAGGTAGTTGCCGGGCTCGCCGCTGCGGTCCATCACCTGGTACCACAAACCCGTCTCCGGGTCGGCATAACGTTCGAGCTGGGCTGCAATATGGAGTAAAATATCCACCACCTGCTTCCGGCCCTCAAAATCGGCGGGAATAAATTCGAGGTTATCCACAATAGCCATAGCATACCAGCCCAATGCACGGCCCCAGCAATGTTTCGACTGTCCGGTCACAGGGTCACACCAGAACATCTGGCGGCTCACGTCGCAAGCATGCTTATAGAGGCGCGACTCGTAGTCATACGTATGGTGGGCAGCCATCACAATCTGGCGTATCACCTCGGCATAGTCGGCCGAGCGCAACGGGTCGCTTTCGTAACGGCTCGCATACTCTGCCAAGAAAGGCGAACCCATATAGATGCCGTCGAGCCACACCTGGTGCGGATATACCTTCTTGTGCCAGAAGCCGCCGTCTTCATTGCGCGGCTGGTTCTCAAACTGGCTGCGCAACAAGTCGAGCGCCTTCTTGTAACGCTCCTCACCCGTAAGGTCATAAACGTCAAACAGGTACTTGCCCGAGTTGATGCGGTCGAGCGAGTAGTCGGTCAGCTTATACTTCTTTATCGTCCCGTCGGCATTCACCATCGTATCGGCATACGAGATAGCATAGTCACGAATATCGGTGCGGTCATACTTCTCGGCTACATAGAGGAAAGCCCTCAGCTCCAAGCCATGACAATAATCCCATTTCAGTTTGGGCTGAAAATCAAGCTGCCATGCCTCCGGGTTGCGAGCCATCTCACTCTCCACCATACGCACAGCCCACGATTCCGAGGCGTCGGTCTGCGCCGTAAGAGCCACAGGACACGATAAAAACAAAGATGCTGTCAGAAAAGAAACAGCGATTTGTGATAGTTGTCTCATAGAAAAAATGGTATTAATAATTTAAGTTCTCTCGCGTTGCAACGAAGCATCAGTTTCCCCAATAGGAACAAATGCGCATGCAAAAGTATACAAATTAGTCAGAAAAACACAATCCCCACTCCTCTTTTTACTTGTATAATTAAATTATAGTTATTATTTTTGCCGTGCCTAAGAAAAAAGGAATAAAAACAAATCAACTATATTAAATCTTCTATCATGACTAATGGACAAAAAATGACCAATTTCAGGTGGATTATGTGCATGATGCTCTTTTTTGCCACCACGGTCAATTACTTAGACAGGCAGGTACTGTCACTCACATGGAAAGACTTTATTGCCCCCGAGTTTCACTGGAATGATGCCGACTACGGTATGATTACCGGTTTCTTCTCTATTTTCTATGCCGTAGCTTGCCTCTTTGCCGGTAAGTTTGTCGACTGGATGGGCATAAAGAAAGGCTACATCTGGGCAATATTCATCTGGTCGTTAGGCGCATGTCTCCATGCCGGTTGCGGCTGGGTAACCATGAAAGTCGAGGGCCTCGACTCTGTCGCAGCATTACGCGCCGTAGAAGCCGGCAGCGCCATGGCAGTAGCCATTGCGACACTGAGCGTATGGCTCTTTCTCGTATGCCGCGCCATACTCGCATTGGGCGAAGCCGGAAACTTCCCCGCAGCCATCAAGGTGACAGCCGAGTACTTCCCCAAAAAAGACCGCGCCTTTGCCACCTCTATTTTCAACTCGGGAGCCTCGGTAGGCGCATTGGCAGCCCCGCTCACCATACCTATCCTTGCCAAACATTTCGGCTGGGAAATGTCATTCATCATCATCGGTGCAATAGGTTTTGTATGGATGTTCTTCTGGGCATACCTCTATGACAGCCCCGAACGCTCTAAATATGTCAACACCAACGAGCTCACCTACATAAACCAAGACGACAAAGAGACAGAGAATGGCACCGTCGCAAAAACAGAAAAAACGATACCTTTCCTGCAATGCTTCAAATACAAACAGACATGGTCTTTCGTAGTAGGTAAATTCTTCACCGACGGCGTATGGTGGTTCTACCTCTTCTGGGCACCCGCATACTTCTCCGACCAATTCGGCTACGAGTCATCATCATCCATGGGAATGGCACTCATCTTCGTGCTCTATCTCATCGTCACCATCCTCTCTATCTACGGCGGTTACCTGCCCAAGCTGTTTGTTGAGAAAAAAGGAATGGAGCCCTATGCAGGCCGCATGCGAGCCATGCTCATCTTCGCCTTCTTCCCCCTCTTCGCACTCTTTGCACAACCGCTGGGAGCAACATCGGCATGGTTCCCCGCCATCATCATCGGATTGGCCGGAGCCGGACACCAGGCATGGAGCGCCAACCTCTTCTCCACCATCGGCGACATGTTCCCCAAGTCTACCATTGCCACCATTACAGGTATAGGAGCCATGGCCGGCGGTATAGGCTCGCTGCTCATCAACTTAGGAGCAGGCGAACTCTTCACCTACGCCGAGAAGATGGGTTCTGCTTTCTCGTTCTTAGGCATGGAAGGCAAGCCCGGAGCATACATGATTGTCTTCTGCATCTGCGCCGTTGCCTATCTGTTCGCATGGAGCATCATGAAGGCCCTCGTGCCCAAGTACAAACCCATCATCGTAAAATAATAACCATTCTATTACACAATAGAGCAAGCGGTGCGGCACAACAAGCCGTGCCGCTTCTTTGCAAACAAACCGTATGAAAAAGATTATTGCCATTTTATTCGCGGCTGCCCTATCGCCCCTCATCCAGGCACAAACCCCGGCATTCCCCGGAGCCGAAGGCCACGCCCGCTACACCACCACAGGCGGACGAGGCGGAACAGTATATCACGTAACGAGCCTTGCCGACGACGGCGGTCGCGGCACCCTGCGATACGCCGTGCTCAAAACAGGAGCCCGCACCATCGTCTTCGACGTATCAGGCACAATAGAACTCAAAAGCGACCTCGAAATAAAGTCGCCCAACATCACCATCGCCGGCCAAACAGCCCCCGGAGACGGAATATGCCTCAAAAACCACCAACTCAAAATCAACGCCGACAACGTAATCATCCGCTTCATACGCTGCCGTATGGGTGAACTCACAGGCGAGGAAAAAGACTCCATGGAAGGCCAGAACCACAAAAACATCATCATAGACCACTGCTCCATGAGTTTCAGCACCGACGAGTGCGCCTCATTCTACGACAATACCAACTTCACCCTCCAATGGTGCTTCATCGCCGAAAGCCTCAAAGAGAGCATCCACATAAAAGGCTCGCACGGATACGGCGGCATCTGGGGCGGCAAGAACGCATCGTTCCACCACAACATCCTTGCCCACCACGACAGCCGCAACCCGCGCATGTGCGGCAGCCGTTACAGCAACCAGGCCGATTTGGAGAAAGTCGATTTCCGCAACAACGTCCTCTATAACTGGGGACAAACCAACAGCGCCTACGCCGGAGAGGGCGGCAGCTACAACTTCATAAACAACTACTACAAACCCGGTCCCGCCACCAAACGCTCCATAGCGGCACGCATCTTCGCCCCCAATGCCGACGACGGCACCAACCAACAGATGAAAGGCGTATGGGGCACATTCTACGTAGCCGGCAACTATGTCGACGGCTCGGCACCCTACGAAAACGTACAAGAAGCCGCCGAAGCCATCGCCGCCACCAATGCCGACAACTGGAACGGCATACACCCCGACACACGCAACGCCGAGCTGCCGGCGCAAGGCATACGCTCCGATGTCGAATACGATGCCGGCACCGTCACCACCCACACGGCACAAGTAGCCTACGAGAAGGTACTGGCATACGCCGGAGCATCCTACCGGCGCGACTCGCAAGACACCCGCATCGCCGATGAAATACGCAACGGAAGCTACACCTACGAAGGCTCCAAGAGCGGCCTGAAAGGCATCATCGACGCCACATCCGACGTCGGCGGCTGGCCTGTCCTCACATCCGGCACACCCGAGACCGACAGCGACGGCGACGGCATACCCGACGTATGGGAAGAGGCCAACGGGCTCGACCCCAATGACGACTCCGATGCCAACCAACTGTGGCACGACGGCACCGGATACACCGCCCTCGAAGTCTATCTGCACAGCCTTGTCGACCACATCGTACGCGCCTGCCAAAGCGACGGCGAGAGCATCAATGAAATCTACCCCACCTACGTAAAAGCATCGGTCGACGCCACACGCGACATCCCCCTGCGCATCTCACGCAGCGGCAACCGCTACCACGTGGCCGGGTTCGACGGCACAGCAACCGCCTACCTGTACAGCATGACAGGAGCCCTGCTCTCGGCCACCACCGGCAAAGAGAGCCTCACGTTCAACCTCGACACCCCTGCCATCCTGCAAGTAATCACCGCCCAAGGCAGCACCACCCGCAAGCTCATGGGCTACTGATGGCATCTATCGGCAACCCCCTGTAAAAACAGGCATAAACCCTACGGGGCTGTATCGGAACACGACATTCCGGCACAGCCCCGTATCACATTCCGGGATAAGCCCCACCCCATTATACCCACCACACAAAAAACAAAAAAGCGACACGCTCACACGTACCGCTTCGTCGTACACTCATGGGGAGTCGAACCCCAATCGTCGGAACCGGAATCCGAAATTCTATCCATTGAACTATGAGTGCATTCTCCGGTGCTTTTCACCGAAAAGCGTGGCAAAAGTAGTAAATCTTTTGTAGCTTTGCAAGAATTTGAAACACGAAATATCGTCACCGTATGAATGTACGCATAGAAGAGAGCTGGAAAAAACATCTGCAAACCGAATTCGACAAACCCTACTTCGACGAGTTGGTACGCTTTGTGCGCAACGAATACGCCACACACACGGTCTATCCACCCGGAAAACAAATGTTTGCCGCATTCGACGCATGCCCGTTCGACAACGTCAAGGTCGTTATTTTAGGCCAGGACCCCTATCACGAACCGGGACAAGCCCACGGACTCTGCTTCTCGGTCAACGAAGGAGTACAATTCCCCCCATCGTTGCAGAACATCTTCAAAGAGATTGAGAGCGACTTAGGCAAGCCAGTCCCGTCCAACGGCAACCTGCTGCGATGGGCACGACAAGGCGTATTGCTGCTCAACGCAACACTCACCGTACGGGCACATCAGGCCGGCTCACACCAGAACCGGGGATGGGAAGCGTTTACCGACGCCGTCATACACCACCTGGCCGAAGAGCGCGAGCACATCGTATTCATCCTTTGGGGAGCATACGCCCAACGCAAAGGGGCATTCATCGACCGCACCCGCCATTTAGTCCTGCAATCGCCACACCCCTCCCCCCTCTCGGCACACCGGGGATTCTTCGGCAACCATCATTTCAGCCAAGCCAACCAATACCTCACAGTACACGGAATAGAACCCATAGACTGGTAACCTGCAAAAACAACAATATGAAGAAATTCGATATAGAAGAACGCGCCGAACGCGCACGCACGGCATTCCTCAGCGGCTACAACTGCACACAAGCCGTTATCATGGCATACACCGACATCACCGACATCGACCCCGAAAAATTTGCCGCCATAGTAGAACCCTTGGGCGGAGGCATGGGACGATTGCGCGAAGTCTGCGGAGCCGTCACAGGCATGTTTATCATCAGCGGCTCCACCCACTGGGGCCAATCGACCACCGACCGCCAGGTAAGGGCCGAGATATACAGCGGCGTGCAACAGCTCGCCGAGAGATTCCGCCACGAATGCGGCAGCATCGTCTGCCGCGAACTCTTAGGGCTGACACAAAAAAGCGACCCGCCCGTGCCCGAAGAACGCACCCCTGCCTACTACCGGCGTCGCCCCTGCGCCGACTGCATCGCTTTGGCGGCACGACTTACCGGAGAATACCTCAACGAGTATTACGCAAAACAAGAGGCGGCACAACAAGCCCCCGACACCGCCTCCGAGGCATAAGGAGATATCGCACGCGGGGCTGCCATGCGATTGATTCGCATGGCAGCCCCGCGCTGTTTTTTTTCGATGTTACAAGACGCCGCAACTACTTCAACGTACCATTCTCGGCAGCCTTTATCATATCCTCACTGGCATACAGATATATATCCACCCGGCGGTTATCGGCCGCACTCAGCGACTCGTCATACTGGTTGTAGCCTACACCCTGCACCTTGGCCATCTGGCTGTTATTCACACCGCATTGGCGCAGATAGGAAGCCACCGCCTCGGCACGCTGCTGCGACACCTTCATATTCGCCTCATAGGTACCCACCTTATCGGTATGCCCGTAGATATCCACATCCATCTCGGGATTCTCCATAAGGATGCGCGAAAACTCGCTCAACGAATTTCTCGACTGCGCATTCAGCTCCGCCGAGTTAAACGCAAAAAGAATCCCCGAGTCGAAGCTCACCTTCACAGCCTTCAATCCATTGGCATCGGTCACCTGCTCCACATTAGCACCCTCTATCTCCTTGGCCTGGGCTGCGGCATCATCCATCTTCTTCCCGATAAGGCTACCCGCGGTCGTACCCACCACGGTACCTATGGCAGCACCTATCGCCGCGCCCTTGCCCTTGCCTATCAATGCACCTATACCGGCACCCACGGCAGCACCCGAGCCGCCGCCTATCAAAGCACCCTTACCCAGGTTCGACATATTGCAGCCCGCAAACAAAAGGCTTGCAGCCATCATTATACACACAAATTTCATCGATTTCATAACCATATTGTTTTTATTTTACATACTGTGCCCGCAGGCACCTTCACATACACAAATGTACAGCTTTTAGATAAATCAGCAACAACATATTCCTTTTTTTGCAGAAAAGAGCTATCTTTATCACCCTGTTAATCGTTACGACATGAACACGATAGGAACACTATACAGGCTCACCTCCTTTGGCGAGTCACACGGCACCGCCATAGGCGGCGTCATAGACGGGCTGCCCGCCGGCATCCGGCTCGACATCGGGCAGATACAACACTTCATGAGCCGCCGTCGTCCGGGGCAATCCGATATTACCACACAACGCCGCGAAACCGACCGGGTAGAGTTTCTCTCCGGCATCTTCGAGGGAGAAAGCACCGGCACCCCCATCGGGTTCATCATACACAACGGCGACAGCCGCAGCCAAGACTACAACGACCTGCGACACCTATACCGCCCATCGCATGCCGACTACACCTACACGGCCAAATACGGCATACGCGACCACCGCGGCGGAGGCCGTGCCTCGGCACGCGAAACAGCCGTGCGCTGCGTAGCCGGAGCCATCGCCCTGCAAGTACTGCACGGCATGGGCGTCACGGTAACCGCCTACACCTCACAGATAGGCACAGTCGCCCTCCCCGGCGACTACCGCCAATACGACCTTTCGCACATCGACGACAACGCCGTGCGTTGCCCGCACCCGCCTACGGCCCGCACCATGGAAGAGGTCATCGAGGCCGTAAAGGCCGAGGGCGACAGCATTGGCGGCATCGTCGCCTGCATCATCCGGGGCGTACCGGCCGGCTGGGGCGAACCGATATTCGACAAGCTCCATGCCGATTTGGGTAAAGCCATGCTCGGCATCAACGCCGCCAAGGGATTTGAGTACGGTGCAGGCTTTGCCGCCGCAGCCATGCGCGGCTCGCAAGCCAACGACTCTTTTATCTCGCAAGAGGGTCGCACAGCCACACTCACCAACCACTCGGGCGGCATACAAGGCGGCATCTCCAACGGCGAAGATATCTACTTCCGAGTCGCTTTCAAGCCCACCCCCACACTCCCGAGACCCACCCAAAGCATCACCGACGACGGCCAGCCGGCAACCTACACCCCCCACGGCCGACACGACCCCTGCATCGTACCCCGCGCCGTCCCGGTTGTCGAGGCCATGGCAGCCATTGTCCTGCTCGACCACTACCTGCAACACAACAGCCGAAAAAGTGTAACCCCAAACCTATAATCGCTATGCAAGAAACACTCGATTACATCAACAAAAACCGCGAACGCTTCCGCGACGAACTCTACTCATTGCTGCGCATACCCTCCATCAGCGCAAAGCCCGAGCACAAAGGCGACATGTATGCCTGCGCCCGCCGGTGGTGCAAGCTACTCCGCGATGCCGGAGCCGACCGTGCCAAGCTGATGGAAACAGGATATAACCCCGTGGTATATGCCGAAAAGATACAAAATCCCGAGTGGCCCACCATCCTCGTCTACGGCCACTACGACGTAATGCCCGCCGAGCCGCTCGAACTCTGGAAAAGCGACCCCTTCGAGCCCGAAGTCCGCGACGAACACCTGTGGGGCCGCGGCACCGACGACGACAAAGGACAGAGTTTCATACAAGTCAAAGCCTTCGAGATAGCCCTCCGTCGAGGTCTGCTACACTGCAACGTGAAGTTCCTGTTTGAAGGCGGCGAAGAGGTAGGCTCGCCCGGTCTGGAAGAGTTCTGCCGCAACCACGCCGAGCTCCTCAAAGCCGACGTCATCTTAGTATCCGACACCAGCATGGTAGGGCGCGAGCACCCCTCCCTCACCACCGGTCTGCGCGGCCTCGCCTATTGGCAAATCGAGGTAACAGGCC
This sequence comes from uncultured Porphyromonadaceae bacterium, assembly GCA_900542255.1. GTDB lineage: Bacteria > Bacteroidota > Bacteroidia > Bacteroidales > Barnesiellaceae_A > Barnesiella_A > Barnesiella_A excrementipullorum. Next base: position 18,460 of record UQMR01000009.1, on the reverse strand, counting down.
CCTCGCGCGACCTCCACTCGGGACACTTCGGCGGAGCCGTAGCCAACCCCATCAACGTACTATGCCGTATGCTGGCAGGCATTATCGATGCCGACGGACGCATCACTATCCCCCACTTCTACGACGATGTAGAGGAAGTTTCGCCCAAGGAACGGGCCATGATGGCCGCCGTACCCCACGACGAAGCCGCCTACTGCCGCGCCATAGGCGTGAAAGCCCTTGCCGGAGAAAAGGGATACAGCACCCTCGAAAGAACAGCCATACGCCCCACCTTCGATATATGCGGCATCTGGGGCGGATACACCGGCGAAGGCTCTAAAACCGTACTCCCGTCGAAAGCCCATGCCAAAGTATCGTGCCGCCTTGTACCGCACCAAGACTACCACCGCATAACAGAGCAGTTCATCGACTACTTCACCTCCATAGCCCCCGAGTCGGTCACCGTCACCGTCACCCCCATGCACGGCAGCGAGAGCTACGTATGCCCCATAGACATACCGGCCTACAAAGCAGCCGAAGCCGGATTTACGCTCGCCTTCGGGCAACCGCCGCTGGCCGTACGCCGGGGAGGAAGCATAGGCGTTATACCCATCTTCGAGCGCGTCTTGGGATTGAAATCGGTACTGATGGGCTTCGGGCTGGAATCCAACGCCATACATTCGCCCAACGAAAATTTCCCCTTAGAGATGTACGAGAAAGGCATCATCGCCGTCGTCGAGTTCTATAACCGCATGAGCCTATAACACTCCCGCCGGTGGAAAAAGCAAGATACTACGACTATGCCGCCTTCTTGCGGCAATACTTCGAGGGAAAAGTACAGAAAATCTCGGTCGATGCCGGCTTCACCTGTCCCAATCGCGACGGACAGATAGGCTATGGCGGATGCACCTTCTGCAACAACCAGACTTTCAACCCCGAGTATTGCCGCAAGGAGCACGACATCAGCCGGCAACTGCAAGAAGGCATCCGTTTTTTCGGGCGCAAATACCCCACCATGCGATACCTCGCCTATTTCCAGGCCTACACCAACACCTATGCCTCCCTCGACACCCTCACGGCACGTTACGAAGAAGCCCTCTCGGTACCCGGCGTGGTAGGCATCATCATAGGAACCCGCCCCGACTGCATGCCGCCCGAACTGCTCCGATACCTCGCCCGGCTGGCACAACACACCTTTGTGACCGTAGAGTACGGCGTAGAAAGCACCTTAGACCGCACCCTGCAACGCATCAACCGCGGGCACGACTTCGCCACCGCCGCACAAGCCATACACCGCACCGCCGAGGCAGGCATCATCACCGGGGCACACCTCATCTTAGGCCTCCCCGGCGAGAGCCGCTCCGACATCCTCTCACACGCCCTACGGCTCTCGCAACTGCCCCTGCACACCATCAAGCTCCATCAACTGCAACTCATCAAAGGCACTGCCATGGGGCAGGAATACACCAGTCACCCCGAACACTTCGACATCCCCGACATCGAGCGTTACATCGACCTCGCCATCGACTTCACACAACGCCTCCGGCCCGACATTGCCATAGAACGATTCGCCTCGCAATCACCCGCCTCCCTGCTGATAGCCCCGCGATGGGGTATAAAAAACTACGAACTCACCGCACGCATCATCCGCAGCATGAAGCAACGCAACGCATGGCAAGGGGAGCTCTGGGAAACCCCGGCACAACCCCTTATATAAGGCAAAAACAGACAACTCCCACACTACGTTAAAGCGCCGCTCCTTTTAGTAAAAGATACATAAAAATACCCCCCGAGGCAGCACAGCGCATTAAAAAAAAACGTACATTTGGGAAACGCTCACCCCTTAACCATGCAACCATGAAAATAGAACTGCCACCCCACAAAAACGGGCAGACCCAGTGGACCGACAACCTGCACGCCATCACCGTCATAGGAGCAAACGGGGCCGGAAAAAGCCGTTTCGGCGACGAAATAGCCCGCCGGCGGGAAGGGAAACACATCTTCCGCCTTTCGGCACTGAAAGCACTCTTCATCGCACCCCAGAAAGAAAAGAGCATAGGGCGCAGCATATCCGACATATACAACGAACTGCAAGAAAAAAGCACCTACAAGGTAGGCAACATCGACACCGAGTTCGATAAGTTGCTATACCTGCTGCTGTACGAAGAGTTTGTCAACATCCTCACATACAAAGGAAACGGCAACAACAAAAACGCCAAGAAAAGTCCGCCGCCATCCACCAAGCTAGACCGCGTGCAACGCATGTGGGAAAGCATCTTCCCGCAAAACAAAATGCTCCGCATCGCCGGCGAGCTGCGCATCATGGCCGGCGACGACCCCAAGCACTACGCCACCATGCGACTCAGCGACGGCGAGAAGGCAGTACTCTACCTCATCGCCTCGACACTCTTCGCCGAGAAAGACTCCATCATCCTCATCGAAGACCCCGAGGTATTCCTGCACCGCTCCATCATGAAGTCGCTGTGGGATGCCATCGAGCAAATGCGGCCCGACTGCATCTTCGTCTACCTCACCCACAACCTCGAATTTGCCGCATCGCGCAACGAAGGCACCTGCATCTGGGTAAAATCCTACGATGCCGAGAAACGGACATGGGACTACGAGACCATCAAAAACCCCGGCGAACTCCCCGAGGAGGTCTACTTAGACCTCCTCGGCAGCCGCAAGCCCATCCTCTTCATCGAAGGCACCGACAATCGCAGCATCGACATAAAACTATACACCCTCCTCTACCCCGAGTACACCGTCAAGCCCCTCGGCGGATGCACCAAAGTGATTGAAACCACGCGTACCTTTGCCGACCTGAAAAGTTTCCACCACATCGAGTCACACGGCATCGTCGACCGCGACCGCCGCACCTCACGCGAAGTAGAGTCGTTACGCCAACGCAACATCAGTGTCCCCGACGTCGCCGAGATAGAAAACCTGCTGCTCATAGAACCCGTCATACGCACCGTAGCCCGGCGTATGGGACAAAACGACAACAACGTCTTCGGCACCGTTCGCACCAACATCATCAACATGTTCGATGCCGAGTTAGAGTCGCAAGCACTCCTCCACACCCGTCACCGCACCAAACGCGAGCTCGAATGCAACATCGACCGTCGCTCAAACGACATCGATGAATACGAAAGCCACATAAAGAATCTCACCCGCGACTGCAATCCCCGCAAACTCTATTACGACCTGTGCCAAGAATTCCGCTCCTACGTCACCGGACGGCGATACAACAGCATCCTGCGCGTCTACAACCAAAAAGCCATGCTCCCCAACTGCGGCGTCGTACAAATGTGCGGATTTGCCAACAAAGACAAATACATCAAATTCATTCTCTCCCTCCTGCGGGAAAACCACGACGAAGCCCGCATCATCCGCACCGCCATGCGCGAAACCGTAGGGCTGAAATAACAGACACACACGCAATCACAATATCAATGGTAACCAAACGACAGGCGGGCACCCCTTGTAAGGAGTGCCCGCCTGCTATATACATCAGAGGAGGTACAAACTATTTGATAATACCGTCGCGACGCATCAACGCTTCGATGGTAGGCTCGCCACCGCGGAAACGTTTGTAGAGAACCATCGGGTTCTCCGTACCACCGCGTTTGAGGATATTGTCGCGGAACGAAGCTGCCGTAGCCGGGTCAAATACGCCATGTGCCTTGAATACCGAGAAAGCATCGGCATCGAGCACCTCCGCCCACTTATAACCATAGTAACCGGCAGCATAACCGCCCGAGAAGATATGGCTGAATTGCGGGCTCAGCAATGCGCCCTCCACAACAGGCACCACCTGCGTCGAGGCAAGCGCCTCTATCTCAAAAGCAGCAGGGTCGGCCACGGGAGCCGTGATGGTATGCCATGCCATATCGAGCATACCAAACGAAAGCTGGCGCACACAAGCATAGGCAGCATGATATTGGCTCGATTTCACTATCTTCTGTATCAACGAGTCGGGAATCACCTCACCCGTCTGGTAATGTTTGGCAAAGCCGTCGAGGAAGCTCTTCTCCGTCAGGAAGTTCTCGTTGAATTGCGACGGAAGCTCCACGAAATCACGGTATACATTCGTGCCGGCAAGCGACGGATAAGTCACCTCCGAGAGCAAGCCGTGCAAAGCGTGACCAAACTCATGCAAGAAAGTCTCCACCTCATCGTATGTAAGAAGCGAAGGAGCATTCTCGGTAGGACGCGTAAAGTTCATCACAATTGTCACATGCGGACGGCTGTCCTTGCCGTTCTCCTCTCTCCATTGGCCTTTGAATTCGGTCATCCACGCACCCTGGCGTTTGCCGTCGCGGGGGAAGAAGTCGGTATATATCACACCCACATATTTGCCATCGGCATCTTTCACCTCAAAAGCCTGCACCTCGGGATGGTAAACGGGTATCTTCTTGTTCTCGGTAAATGTAAGCCCGTAGAGGCGGGTAGCAAGACCGAAAACGCCCTCTATCACGTTGTTCAACTCAAAGTAAGGGCGCAACATCTCGTCGTTAAGGTCATATTTGATATGTTTGAGCTGCTCCGAGTAGAACGAGAAGTCCCACGGCATAAGCTCAATATCCTTGCCCTCCTTGCCTATGGCAAAACCTTCGAGCTCCTTCACCTCTTGCAAAGCCACGGGCTTGTAGGCTTCGAGCAAACGGTTGAGCAATTCATATACACCGTCGGTCGTACCGGCCATCGTATGTTGCAACTTATACTCGGCATACGTTTGGCAATCAAAGAGCTTGGCTATTTCGAGACGCACCTCGGCAATACGCGCCAAAATCTGCATGTTGTCAAATTCGCCGCCGATAGAACGCTCATTGTAAGCACGGTAAAGTTTCTCACGCAAGTCGCGACGCGTAGAATACTTCATAAACGCGCTGTAACTCGGATACGAAAGATTCACCATATAACCTTCCACACCCTTGCTCTTGGCCAACGCGGCAGCCGCATCGATGGCACTCTGCGGCAGCCCCTCCAAATCATCAAGCGAAAGCTGCATCGAGAAGGCATTCGTTGCACGCAGCACATTCTGTCCGAAAGTAAGCGTAAGATTGCTCAACTCGGCCGTCAGCTCGCGGTAACGCTCACGGTCGGCACCTTTCAGGTTGGCGCCGTTGCGGGCAAACGAGTCATACGTCTCTTTGAGCAAGGTCTGTTGCTCGGTATTCAGGTCGAGCTTGTCGCGATTGTCATAGACATATTTGATACGCTCAAAAAGTTTCTCATTCAACGAGATATTATTGCTATGCTCCGAGAGCAACGGTTGCACCCGCTGCGAGATAGCCATCATCTCGTCATTGCTCTCGGCACTCAGCAGGGCAAAGAAAACATTTGCCACGCGCGAGAGATAACTGCCGCTGCGGTCCAACGCCTCTATCGTATTCTCAAACGTAGGCATAGAACGTTGGTTTACAATGGCATTAATCTCTTGCTCCTGCATGCGAATGCCCTTCTTGAAAGCAGGCTCATAATCAGAAAGTTTGATTTTATCAAACGGAATCGTTCCGTATGGGGTACTGTACTTGCCGTTAAACGGGTCAGCTGCATCGACTACCATAAACGTAAAAAGAGATAAAAATAAGGATACTAAAATTTTCTTCATAGTGAATAGTGATATGTGGTTTACGTTATTATACAAAGGTCGCATTTCTTACGAGCCGAATAAAAAAGTTTTTATTAAAAAATACAAAACATAGAAGATTCCCCTATACATCCCCGGCCGGCTGCTTGCGACGATCGTCCAGTATAGCTTTCATATTCTCCTCCGACCATTTGATAAGAGCATCTATGTGAGGCATCAGCGAAAAAGCCCGTTCGGTCAGCGAATATTCTACCCGGGGAGGCACCTCGGCATAAACCTTGCGGCTCACATAACCATCCTCTTCCAATGTACGCAATGTATTGGCAAGCATCTTTTGCGAGATATCGGGTATCGCATGCCGCAAATCGCCGAAACGCATTGCGTCGGGCCTCATGCGCATCGTATAAAGTACCAACAAAGACCACTTGTCACTGATTCGGGCCAATATCTGGCGTATGGGACAAGCAGGGAGCAAATATTCATCAAACCGTACTTTCTGCATATATAATCGCCTCTTTCATTCTTTTACAAAGATAACCAATTTACACAGACTCGCCGCAATACTAAATAATATTAATATCACCCCCCTGCAAGATGCTAATTCCCAAGAATAGTATCATCCGGGTTACTAAATGAGATAAAAGTGCCCTCTTGTTTACCGGCACAGGCACAGATATCTTTGCCCTGCAAAACCACAACATTTACATATCATCATGAAACAGATTAAAGAAATTGCATCAGCACCGAATTTCGACGCTATCAGTGTAGGCCCGTTCAATGAAATCAGCGATTACCTCCTCTCCATGGGTCCCGAGGTAAAGATACCCGGCAAGGTATTTTGCGGAGCTGCCATTCATGCCACCGGTTCCGAATTCTCATTCCAGTCATTTATGCCGGGCACGGAGACCGGATTCTTACACACCCATAAAAATCACGAAGAGCTATACATCTTCCTCTCCGGCAACGGCGAGTTTCAGGTCGACAACAAGATAATTCCGGTATCAGAAGGCACTATCGTAAGAGTATCCCCCCAAGGGAAACGCTCAGTTCGCAACAACGGAACGGCACCGCTTATCATGCTTTGCATTCAGTACAAGAGCGACACATTCACGCCCGAGGATGTCACAGACGGTGTCATTCTCGACCAACCCGTCAAATGGTAACCCCGAGCCCCCTCGGCAACCCTTCACGACACACCCCCGTCTGTCATCCTCAAAGAGACCGTCGGGGGTGCGCCCTTATACCACAATCCCCCTACACCGTCAATCCCTGTAAATACAATATCGCCCAAACATCCGCCGCTCCACGTCGTGAGAATCTCCCCTGAAATTATTTCTCAGAATCTTCGTAAAAAATAACCCTGTTGCAAAAAGAATTTCATACCTTTGAGTATAAGACAAAACGCATAGGATTATCTATGAATAACGACAACACACCCCAATGGCTCGTCGCATACACCGCCTCGCGCTGCGAGAAAAAAGTCCGCGAACGCCTCCAAGCCAAAGGCATAACCTGCTACCTGCCCATACAGACCGTATTGCGGCAATGGAAGTACCGTAAAAAACGCATCGAAGTACCCGTCATATCAGGCACCATCTTCGTACACGTCGCGAAAGAGCAGCAATTACAGGTTCTGCAAACACAAGGCGTAGTCACATTCCTCAAACTCAAAGGCGAAAACCACCCCGCCGTAGTCCCCGACCGTCAGATGGAGGCCTTCATGTTCCTCCTCGACTTCTCCGACGAAGCCGTAGAGATAGTCAACGAAAACCTCGCGCTCGGCGACCTCGTAACCGTCGTCAAAGGCCCGCTGAAAGGCCTCGAAGGGGAACTATGCAGTTTCAACGGCGAAAACAAAATCATCGTACGCATCGAGTCCTTAGGCTGCGCCATGGTAAATATCCCATCCACCTATGTCGAAAGCCTTACGATACACACCCCATAAACCGGCAAGCCACCGTACCCTCTAACGAGGTTCTACCAACCCATTCATCATGGCATAAAGACTCAGACCCGACACCGTTTTGATACCCAGCTTCGCTGCAATATTCTTGCGATGCGTCAGCACCGTATTGACACTGATACACAACTCATCGGCAATCTCCTTATTCATACATCCGCGGGCGACACAACGCAGCACATCAGTCTCCCGGGGCGTCAGCTCCTCGCGCGCCTGCAATTCGTTCTTCCCTATGCGGGCCATACAGCCATCCACAGCATCTACCAGGTCACCCTCCGGCATACCCGCATCCAGCGACATAAACATAGCATTCCCTGCCAGGTCGCCGCACAGCACCACCACCTTCGCCTTGCGCGGCAAAAAGAAATCGATACACCCCAAGCAGACATCGGGCGAAACAAAATAAGCATCGAAACGCTCGGGACGCACCTCCATCAAATCGGCCGCCGCACCGAAAATCTCCACCTCGGCATCGAAATACACATGCAGCACATACCGCAACCCCAACGCCTCCAATGTCGACGGCGTAACAACAGCAACAACCATGACTATACCGATATTACAGGCGAATCACACTGCAACGCAGCAGCCACCGGTCGCAATATGCGATTGCGTATGCGATTATGTTGTTTTATATCATTGCGAAGGCTGCACAAGGCAAAAATGACGGCATGACACAGATTGATGTCATAATCGCCCGACAGATGTCTCACTATCAGACTCAACAAATCATTCAACTTCTCCTCCACCGTATCAGTAGGAGGCAAATCGGCCACAACCGCCACCTCTGCCACCTTGTCATACTGCTGCAACCGCTCGCGCAAGACCGGGAACCACACACGCTTGTCCGACTCTATGCGAGCCAGCAGCTCCTTGCGCACCCCCTCAAAAAACTTAAAGACAGCCACCAGATTGCTGTTCTCACCCTCTCCCCACTCGACCAACTTGCCGAAGTGACGCTCCACGTTCGGCAACTGGAACTTCACATAATAGAGGTTCGTTTTCGTGAGATAATCTACCAGCAACCCCGCATAAAACGACTGCAACCGCTTCTCGGGGAAATAATTCTCATTGATAAACGTATTGAGTATGGTTATGAAAAAATCGGTATCGAGCCCATGCTCGGCACATACCGCACCTATACTCTTCTCTCCCATACCCAGACTGATGCCAAACCGTGCAATGACAGGGATAAGCGACGTGTCATGAAGAATCGCATCGCTCAGGCAAGTATCTGCATGCAATAAAGCCATAATCCTGTAAATATAACTATCAATTTTCAAACCGACGCCCAACCGCGCGACGCCGTCAAGCAACTCACAAAGATACAAAAAGATTACACCATCCCATTTACGAATCAATACAAAACTTTTCATCAGCCACAACAGGTATAAAAAATATATTTGGTTATAAAAATAGTATTACTTACTTTTGTATACCATTACAATAACAAAGATACACCACACATTATGAAAAGAGCCGTCATACAAGATACCATGTTTCCCACCTGTCCAGTCAGAAACATATTGGCAAGAATATGTGACAAATGGGCTCTGCTTGTCATATATAACCTCTACCTGTCCGACAAGGAGAAGATGCGTTTTACGGAGTTAAAACAGCAAATGCCCGACATCTCGCAAAGAATGCTTACAACGACCTTGCGCACATTAGAAGAAGACCGATATATAACACGAACCGTCTACCCCGAGGTCCCGCCCCGTGTGGAATACACGCTTACCGATAGAGCCAAAACTCTTAGACCGATTCTCGAATCCTTGCTTCAATGGAGCATGCACAACATGGACGATATCATGCAAGACCGGAGGGTACTTCACGCCCGACCCCACGACAACCGACAATAAAAAAGGGAGCCGCTCAAACAGGAAAACATCCAGAAACCACCCCAGAGAATATCACTACACGCAAATAAAACAACAAATTAACTATATACGATATGAGCACATACCAAATATGTTTCAGCCCCACGGGCGGAACAAAAAAAGTATCAGAGTATTTAAGCCGTCAATTAAATGAAGACTCCATAAACATCGACCTCACAGACCGCAAGAGAGACTTCCGCGACATTGCACTCACAGGCAACGATATTGCCGTAATTGCCATCCCATCCTATGGCGGACGAGTACCCGCCCCTGCCGTCGACCGCATCAAACAGATACAGGGAAACGGAGCAAAAGCCATCATCGTCTGCGTTTATGGCAATCGGGCCTACGAAGACACCTTGGCCGAACTGCTCGACTGCACACAACAAGCCGGATTTTCAGTGATAGCCGCTGTCGCCGCCATCGCAAAACACTCCATCGCCAACAGATACGCCGCCAACAGGCCCGACACGGACGATTATAAGCAGTTACACACTTTTGCCGAACGGATTGCCGAAAAATTGCACAACCGCAACTTTACAACTCCCTCCATACCCGGCAACAGGCCATACAAAAAATCGGGCAATGTAGGCATAGTCCCCCATATAACCAAAAGCTGCACCCGGTGCGGTATATGCGCAGCCCTATGCCCGGTCGGAGCCATAGACCCCGAAAATCCGGCAATCGTGAATAAGAAAATTTGCATCTCCTGCATGCGCTGCCTCCATGTATGTCCCCACAACGCAAGAAAAGTAAACAAACTGATGACCTCCATCGCAAACATAATGCTGAGAAAGGCATGCTCCATCAGAAAAGAATGCGAACTCTACATTTAGCAACACACCGTCAAGTACCACCCACGACAGGGAGCGACAAACCAGCCCTTCAAAACCACGGCGACCATGCTCTCACAGCCGAGCGACCAGTGAGGCAAAACATTTTTTAGAGAGACCTTACATAACATCCTACACCACCAAAGAAGAAAGGCTGTCCGGCATCACAGCCGAGCAGCCCTTCATTTATTCTCCAAGGATTTTTGCCAAGGTAGGTAAGTCGGGGTTCTGCGCCACTATCGTCCCATCGGGAGCTATCAGATAGCTTGCAAACCCGTTCTGCAACCGGTAATGCCTATACAAAGGCGAATGCTCACCGGCTCTGTCGTAATACTGGCTCGCCATGCTCAGGCCGTCACGTTTCGTTATCGCATCAAACAACTCGGCACACCGGTCATAAGAGACTGCGATATAACGCACACGCGTACTGTCAAACGCCGACACCGCCTCATCATAACAAATATTGGCAATCCGCGACGAAGCATCATAACTGGCCCAGAAGTTCAAGAGCGTGTAACGCCCGTCAAGCAATCCGGCCGACAACAACGTCGTGTCGGCAAGCGCCACCTCCGGAGCCATATTGCCCGGCTTCAAACCTCGCTTCCGCGGACTGAAAGCCGAGAGCAACAACAGTACGGCAACCCCCACTACGACAATCGAAAAAACTTTCTTCATATCGAAGTATTTAGGTTTACACTAAAATTCGGCATCATGGCATCACGCTTAAACACCGAATCCCCGCCGATTTTCGGCAGTAGAGACTGTGTCGTATCTCGCTCGATACGCCTCTCTCAATCTCTTTGCGCTGCAAAGTTAATACCATATCCGCCAAAAAACAAATTTTCGGACTGAAAATTAGGCCCATCAATACTCAACAACCACAAAATCAAATTGTTATAAATATGTTTTACAACATACTTTTTCAATATGGTGTAAACACACCCACCCTGCCACTTTGACATGTTAATATAATACATATATACATCTCACACCCCTCCTCACCAACATCAGCAACACACATTTTACAATAGCCGCAATAGCTACTTTCGCAGTTTTTTTGTACGTTTGCAACATCTCTAACCCAACGTCCCCCGAGAGACAACCAACCCGACAATATGAAAAAATTATATACCCTCCTTACCATCATCCTCCTCTGCACCACATTACAGGCACAGACCGTAGGACTGGTATTAAGCGGCGGCGGAGCCAAAGGCATAGCACACGTAGGACTCATCAAGGCACTCGAAGAAAACAACATACCCATCGACTACATCACAGGCACCTCCATGGGAGCCATCGTCGGCGCACTGTACGCCATGGGCTACACCCCCGACGAGATGATGCAGCTCTTCAACTCCCGGGAATTTCTCAACTGGACACTCGGCATCATCCCCAAAGAAGAGCTGAGCTACTTCCTACTCCCCGAAAAAACCCCCGAGATTATCACATTCAACCTCGGCAGCAAACAAGACACCACACAAAACCCCACCAACCTGCTCAAACGCATCCTACCCGAGAGCGTCATCAGCCCCCTGCCCATGAACCTCGCCTTCATGGACATCTTCGACTCCTACACAGCACAATGCCAAGGCAACTTCGACAACCTCTACGTCCCATTCCGCGCCATCGCCACCAACGTCGACAAGAAGCACGAGCAAATATTCGCCTCCGGCAACTTAGGAGACGCCGTACGCGCCTCCATGAGCATACCCATCGCCTTCAAGCCCATCACCATCGGCGGATCACTCATGTTCGACGGCGGCATATACGACAACTTCCCCGTAAAGCCCATGGAAGAAGAGTTCCACCCCGACATCATGATAGGCAGCATACTTGCAAGCAACGACACAGCACAAGTCCCCCTCAGCCAGCAAGACGTCATCTCGCAGCTCCTCAGCTTCGTCATGCAGGAAAACAACTACACCATACACCCCGACAAAGGCATCGTCGTCACATGCCCCGTACAAGACTACACCATGTTCGACTTCCAGGACGCACAAAGCATCTACGAGAAAGGCTACGAGGAAGGCCTCGCCATGATAGACTCCATCAAAAGCCGCATCACACGCGAAGTCACACCCGAAAACCGCGAAATATCACGCCGCGCATTCAAGAGCCGGACACCCAAACTGCGCTTCGACACCATCTCTGTCGACGGCGTAAAAGAGAGCGAGAAAGAATACATCATGCGCCAGTTCTATTCCGGCGACACCATACTATCCATCGACGATGTACACCGCGGATTTATACGCAACATATCCACCCAGAAAATCGCCGACCTCGTGCCACACGCCATCTACAACGACAGCACCGGGCTATACCACCTGCAACTGACGGCCAAAAGCAAAGGCGGGTTCTCACTCGGGTTAGGAGGCTTCATCTCATCCCGCAACGACAACTCCATATACCTGGGCGGACACTACCGCACCCTCAGCATGAACTCTATGGACCTCGACGTAGGCCTCTACCTCGGTCAATCATACAATGCCGGCATGTTATCAGCACGCATCGACGTAGGTCGCAAAACACCCATGTACCTGAAAACCATATTAGTAGCACAAATGCAGAACTACTACGAAAACGCCAAGCTATTCTACACCTTCAAGACACCCACCTTCATATCCAACAACGAAAACTACATCAAATTCTCATTAGGGCTCCCCGTATTCAGCCGTGCCAAAGCCGAAATCACCGTCGGCGGCGGCTACCTGATAAACCGCTACTACCAAAGCAACCAAATCGACTACGGCACCGAAGACAAAGACCAAAGCCAGTACCTGCTGCTGCAAACCTCGGCACACATAGAGAGCAACTGGCTCGACAACCCCATGTACCCCACCAAAGGCGGACAATTCGAAGCAACCGTCAGCTACATCTACGGGCAAGAACGCTTCAACCCCGCCTACAACGACAACCTCGCCGCCACCGAACGCATGCACAACTACATACAAGCCACCGCATCGGCACACTACTACATCCCCATCGAGAGCCCTTTCGCCCTCGGTCTGCGCGGCGAGATAGCATTCAACAACAACACCTTCTGCGAGAACTACACCGCCACCATGATACAAGCCCCCGCATTCTCGCCCACCCCCTCCACGCACAACACTTTCAACACCGGGCTCCGCGCCAACCAGTACATCGCAGCAGGCATCCTGCCCATCTGGAAAATCACCCCCTCACTGCAATTTCGCACCGAGTTCTACGGCTTTGCCCCATGGCGACCCATATACGATGGCGACAACAACAACCCCTACTACGGCAAATACTTCGAGCGCATCAACTTCCTCGGCGAAGCCTCCATCGTGTACAGCCTCCCCTTCGCCTCCGTAAGCCTCTATGCCAACTACTGCAACGCCCCCAAGTCGCAGTGGAACTTCGGCATCACCCTCGGCATGCAACTCTTCGCCCCCAAATTTTTAGAGTAACACATTCATAACCACTGCGACACATATATTCATACAATAATTGCAAAAATATTTAATACATATTTTAACATTACGATAATCTTATATATCTTTGTCTATCGAATCCCCACAATCAAGCCCCCGATATGAGCAGAGATATAAACAATACCGGCACCCCCAGCAACTTACTTTCCAGCTTATGTGCAAATATCTATGAAGGCAATTATGTATTGGTTCTTGGTAGCGACATCATTCTGAAACAAGATTATGCCGAAGGCAACTCCCATAAATACATTCTAAGCGAATTAGACAATGAGTTATCCGAAGCCGAAGGTAATAACGAACGGAAAAATATACTCCGCGATATACTGCAAGGCGGAAATGGGACGCCGTGGCAATGGGATATCAACAAAGTATCGGACAATCTGCGCACCTTACTGAAAACAAGATGTTTCAGAGTCGTACTCACCACAACCTTCGACAGCTACATCGAGGCTGCCATGCAAGAAGCATTTCCAGATGAGACCATACAGGTAAAAAATATCTATAACAACGCCGACAAAACATTCTTCCCTCTCAGCGAATATGGGACCATCCCACCAACTTTGTTTTACGCATTCGGCAAAGCTGCATCTGACTACGATTTTGCCGTAACAGAAAACGACATGATAAAACTCATCTCACGGTGGATGAGCAATGACAAACCAACAGAACTGATTCGCTTCATTGCCGGCAAAAAAGTACTTGCCATTGGTTGTAAGTTCGACGACTGGTATTTCCGCTTCTTCTGGTTCTGCCTGCGGCAAAACATCGACAACCTCGGAGGCGAAGTCGCCATATCCCTTAGCGACTCTGATTCCGACAAAAAATTAGCAAAGTACCTTCGCTCTATCCATGTAAAAAACAAAGGAAATGCACATGAGTTTTTGCAAACAATAAGCATACAACTATCCAATCCCGACGACAATGTCTACAAAAGCTACCTACCCCATCTCCAACCGGGCGGTATTTTCATCTCTTACGCATCAGAAGACTTCCCCATCGTATGCCAAATATATCGTACAATACGAGAAAAGGGCTATCGGGTCTGGTTCGATAACAAAGCACTAAAAGGCGGCGACAACTACGACAAACGCATCGGCGATGCCATCCAGCAATGCCGCATATTCATACCCATTCTGAGCCAACAAACCAAAGAAGACATAGACAACCGGCAGATAACACAACGCTACTATCACCGCGAATGGGAAGCTGTAAAGGACAACAAAGATTGCAGTATCATCCCCGTCACCCTATCCGGCTTCGACATTTCCCATTATCTCGATGCACTACCAACCAATTTCCAACGAACCATCGTAAACTGGGGTACCGAAGGTAAAGAAGCCCTCCTACACGCCATAGAAGAAAGAATACAAACAACCCGATACAACAACCAGAGATAATGTATAACCCATGGAAAGGCTTGGCGGCATACGAAGAACCCCAAGACAACAATGATAAACAATACCTGTTTTGCGGCCGTGATAAAGCAACCCGCGAACTCACATACCTTATAGAAAACCAACTATGCGTAACTCTATACGGGCGTACCGGTATCGGCAAAACATCGCTGCTGCAAGCCGGCATATTCCCGCGCCTGCGCAAAAACAACTACCTGCCCATCTTGGTTCGGCTCGGCATAATGCCACAAGAAAACAAACAAAGCGCTTATGCCGGCTACATTACCCAGCGCATCGAAGAAGAGATAAAACGTTTCAACGGAGAGATAAAACACAATGACCGTACCAAACAAGAAACCTCTCCCAATGCTACCGATTACCTGTGGGCATACTTTGCCACGAGACGTTTTTTCATACAGGATAAAGAAGTCTTTCCCGTCATCGTCTTAGACCAATTCGAAGAGAATTTTATCAACCACAAAGAACAAGTCTGGCTCTTGCTAGAACAGATATATTCACTTATTGACGATAACAAACTTTTCCCCGACGGATTCCACAACGAGACCATTTTCCGTCTTGTTATCTCCATTCGTGAGGACGACCTCTACCGGCTGGAAGACAGCATAGACATCTTGCATCTGTCAGAACTGAAATCAAACCGTTACCGCCTAACGCGACTTACCGAAGAGGAGGCTCAAGATATCATCATCCATCCCGGCAGCTCCTGTTTACCACACGACACTGCCCAACGCGACGAAATAACCAAAGCCATCATCGCCATGGTCAAAAAATGGAATGACGGCAACATAAACACCCTTGCCCTTTCTCTCTCATGCAGTATATTGTACGATAAAGCAGCCGACAGAAATAGCAAACAACCCATTCTTAACCTCAACGATATATACGAAACCGAGAGCAATAATCCACTCACCGATTTCTACGCCACCATTATATCTTCACTTCCACAAAAAGAGCGCTACTTTCTCGAAGATAATTTAGTAGACGAAAATGGTCGCCGCAACACGGTCAACAGCCATGTCATGGACTCCAATTGCCCCCATTGGCGCAATTTTTTGGCGGGTACATATCGTATCTTGCAAGAAAACAACGATAAAGTCGAGTTGGTACACGACATGCTGGCCAAAGCCATATATGAAGCCCGATTACAGCGCGAAAAGAAAAAACAAAGCCGCTTCTTACAAATCGTCGGCATCTTCATAGTCGCCATCATCTTCCTGCTTGCCATCTTGGGCACAACATTCGATATTACAGGCAAAGATCCCTCAAGACTACCGGTATTCCCAACCCCAAAAGTTGTAATAGATGCTAACGATACGATGTTAACCAATTACACAGCCAAAGAGATTATATGGAATGGAAATGGTGAATTACTATTAGGTATTTGCCCCTCCTTAGAATATCTCACAATTACGAATAACTATAATATTATTCATACAGATGTTTGTCCCAATTTACGATATATCATTTTTGAGAATGATAGTTGCACGGGAGGGTTATCTCTACACCACTGTCCTTCACTCAAACATATCAACCTACCCACAGGCATATCGTTCAGTCAATCCCTCAACGGGACCACTCAGATAGAGAGTGTTACATTTCATAACAGCGACAAATACGTAAAGTTAGACGGAATCTTATGGAATATAAAACGCAAAGAAATAGAATCTCTCTCAACCACACGAAAAAATAAAAGAGAAGCTTACTTTCCATTCGAAATGCGAGATGATACATATACTATCTACCAAAATGACACTATCTACAATTGCGGACTTTGGATAGACAATCTTCTATTCAATAAAGATACAACATATATTATCAGTAGTCACAATCCCATAGATCCAGTTCTGGATTTAACCCGCTATCCTAAATTAAGAAATTTCGCTTATTTCGATGAATTCGAACCTCTTACTTCAGAAATATTTTCTTACAACACAGACATAACAAAGATCATATTAAATAAAAACTTGGGTAATTTAGACATTCTCCTCTCAGGGCTTCAAAAATTAGACACCATCGTAATACCTGCTTCTATCAACAAAGCTATAGATTTAAATATTGGTAAAGAAATCACCTATATTATCGATAGTACCAACACGCGATTAAAAAAAGTAAACGGCATTGTTTATGAGGACAAGAAACCTGTATTATTATCGGCCGAATATAAAAATAGCTACTTTATCACACGATCATTCAATAACATTGAAAATGATTCCACTACTATTTTTCTTTCAAAAGGGTATTATTGTGAATTTTCAGACAAACATTGTAATGAATACGGCATACGACCCAACATAAATATGAAAAAATTAACCAATAACAAACCGAATTATTACAAATACTATCAATATAATAATGCAACTTTTATCCATTTTGAAAAATATCGAAATCATACATACATATACAATAACAAAAAAGACATAATATTACCTACATTCGTAAAAGGCTTAAATTGTACACATATATCCCCAAGTACAGAAAATATTTATATATTAGGGTATGACCCCGTGTATTTTATCAATTTAAATGATTCTATCAAAAAAAACATAACACTATATACAGCTTTTGGGGTAAATCATTCTCAATATGCAACAAGCAAATTTCATTACGGCTTTAAAGCAATCAGAGAGCTAGACCTTTTCACCACTATAAAGCTTCGATTAATCAACACGTATAACAATACCTTATTATATTTTCAAGAACATCCTTTGGTACTCACGGTATTTATTTCATGCATATTCTGCATCTTAATACTATTTTACAAATTAAACCTAAAACTACACCATAAATTCATAAGAAAAAAAAGAATTTATATATTACATAGTATTATCACGAGCCTCACTATGACTCTTATCGCATTATTTGCATGGATAGCTTCATATTGGTTTATCTACAACTTTAGCTTTGGAAGAAACACTATTATCGCCACCATCATAGCCTCTCTATCCACAGTCTGTGTTTGGCACGGTATTTATTATAATGTTTTATTCCAATTAAAAAGAACAAATTAGAAATCAGCTATCAAAATACAAAAAGCTATATTTTTCATATCCAGTCTACTTTTAGCAAAGCTACATATCCTCCATGTATAAATAGGGGGAACAACACCATACCGCTAAGCCATAAAATCAGCACAGTTCCACATCATTTCCCCTATTTTTCAAATAGCTCGCCAAGAGACTATCAAACAATCGTTTATACCCCGTCCATAAAATTTTATGATAAAAAAGGAAAGATTTTTTCCCTCCAAATATATACAACTTAAAAAAATAATTGTACCTTTGCATCCGCATTTGGCTCCGTAGCTTAACTGAATAGAGCATCTGACTACGGATCAGAAGGTTACAG
>UQMR01000008.1 GCA_900542255.1 uncultured Porphyromonadaceae bacterium | reverse complement strand
GACAAGAAAGATGAAGGCGACAAGAAAGAGGAGACCACGAAAGATGAAGGCTCACTTCTGCTTGCCATAGCCGAAGAGCCCGCTAAGGACGAAAGCGGCGACAAGAAAGATGAAGGCGACAAGAAAGAGGAGACCACGAAAGATGAAGGCTCACTTCTGCTTGCCGTAGCCGATGAGCCCGCCAAGGACGAAAACGGTGACAAGAAAGATGAGCCTTCAAAGGATGAGCCTTCTTCCGAGGAGAATGTACTCGCATAGCATAAGATAAAGGACTTCAGATAAAAAATATTCTACTTGTTGATTGTTTTAGAGTAACCGCTCTTTCTAAAGATTGTTAGATGTGTGTGAGTGTCTTTGGCGATTGGTTCGTCGGAGGCACTTTTCTGTTATACCCTTCTTTTGTGATAAGGAAAAGCGTGTCCGGCGAGAAACAGAGTTCCGCCGGACACATTTCGTATTATCGCTTGCATGTTTTTACTACAAAATAATAGGATAAAACGCAGAATAAAGCGAATTTGAGCATTCTCATTGACTGTCAGAGAGTTTGGCTTCGAGTGGCACAAAATGGCATAGGGGCTGAAAAACGGATTTAGGCAGATTGCAGAAATAGATGCACTTCCAAATCATTACCCGACACCTGATGCACATTTAACACTAACGGTCTCTATTTCTGCGTTCTGCGTAGGTTTACATTCTGCCTTTACAACTCCCGTAAACTAATTTTGCACCAAACAAAAAGCAAGGATTATGAGGAGTACATTCAAGACCGTTTTTTATGTAAACGGCAGCAAGGAGAAGAACGGAATTGTCCCCATCATGGGACGGGTTACAATCAACGGGACTATCGCACAGTTCAGTTGCAAACAGAGTATTTCAAAGGAACTTTGGGATGCCAAGGGTAACCGTGCGAAAGGCAAGAGCCGTGAGGCGGTGGCGGTCAATTATGCCCTTGACAACATCAAGGCGCAGATAACGAAACACTACCAGCGGCTTTCCGACCGTGAGGCGTTCGTAACGGCTGAAATGGTACGCAACGCCTATCAGGGTTTCGGCACGGAGTATGAGACATTGTTGCGTGCCTTTGACAAGGAGAACGAGGCGTTCGCCAAACGGGTGGGCAAAGACCGCTCCAAACGCACATACCTAAAACATGTCATTGTCAGGAGATATGTTGCGGAGTTTATCAAGAAGAAATACAAACGGACGGACATGGGCATGAATGAACTGACCGAGGACTTCATCCGTGACTACTGCCTGTACCTGCGCAACGAGGTCGGGCTGGAACAATCATCCGTGTGTGTATATTCCATACCGTTGAAACACATTGTCACCGCAGCCCACTATAACGGGAAGATAGCGAGAAACCCGTTTGCGATGTACCACCTTGACCCCGACCACAAGGAGCGAGGTTTTCTGACGGAAGATGAAATTCAGGCGTTGAGTACTATCAAGCTGGACAATCCCAACTTTGCATTGGCAAGGGATTTGTTCCTGTTCGGGTGTTGGACGGGCATCTCGTTCACGGACATCAAGAACCTGACCACCGAAAACATCGTTGAGATGAACGGCGCATCGTGGGTTGTGTCGAAACGCCAGAAGACGGGCGTACCGTTCCAAATCAAGCTGATGGACATCCCCATGCAGATTATCAAGCGGCATGAGGCGTTCAGGACTGACAAACGGCTGTTCAATATAGGCTCACTTGACATGGTAAACAGGCGCATCAAGAAAATAGCCAAAAGATGCGGCATTGAAAAGCCAATCTCATTCCACCTAAGCCGTCATTCATTCGCTGTTTTGGCATTGAATTACGGTATGCCGATAGAGAGCGTAAGCAAGATTTTAGGGCATACGAACATCACCACCACGCAAATTTATGCAAAGGTAACGAACAAGAAACTTGAAAATGACATATCCGCTTTCGAGAGCAAGGTAAGCGGACGTTTCGCCATATAAACGCACAGAATATGAAACGGACAACAATCACGATGGACGAGTACGGCAAGGTTGTCGTACCGTCCGATGCCGCTAACGTATGGATAAGTGAAATGGAATTGGTGGAACTTTTCGATATAATCTTCCTACACTTCGTGCCACTATACGAGCCGTGTACAAGAGCGGAGTGTTAAAGCCTTATGAGGTAGAAAGGCGTATAAAACTGACCAACGGTTATAATTCTGAAACATATTCCCTGCCTATGGTCGTGGCACTTGCTTTCCGTATCAATACTTCAAATGCGGTAATGGTACGTAAGGCTTTATTGGAAAGGCTGTGCTTGCGAAAAGAAAGGCAAATGCTATGTGATTTTTATTCTCCTGAGTTTAACCGAAAGTTCCGTGATGGAAATGCGGCTTTCTCGTTCGAAGAGGACAAGAACAGGAAAGGGCACTACCAAATATATGTAAATGACATTCCGCTTGTGCAATGGTTTAGGGAGAAAGCGAATGAATGGAGAAACGGTTTTGGAATTACACGTACAAAGTAAGATAAGGGGCTGAAAATATAGGATGTACTCAAAAATCCATTCCAAAAGCAAAAAAAGGCATTAAAAGATAGGGGATTATCACAAAAATGCCCTATCTTTGTAATTGGATTGGGGCAACTCTTTCCAAGACATATTGAAAATAAGAGGCGTTATGTCTTCTTCTTGTGTGATTAAAGCCTAGGAAACTGAACATCACGAATGCAAGAGATGGCGTAATGGTCTCCACGCATGTGCGTGGGGCTGTTATTCCCACATCTTCATTCAAGGTTTTCCTAGCACCTAATCACAGAGACGTGGCATACAGTTCCACGCTTCATAATTTTTATAAAGTCCTTGTTGGAATTGAAAGGACCTTAAATTCTATAATTATGAGACAATTTGTTTTATTTATTATGCTATTAAGTGCAGTAACAGTGAGTGCGCAGTATGTAGATGAAGAAGCTGATGTGCAGAAATCTTACACTGTGCAGCAATTGGCTGACACGATGAATACTCTTAGCATGAGAAACATTATTGAAATGGATAATGAAATAGACCAAGGAAGAGCCTCTTGGTCTCATGAAAATCTTTATGCAGCCTTGAAGCAATTAGATCTAAAATGGACAGGAAGATACGACACTGTTTACAAAAAAGAAGTGGTTATGAGTGGATATAAACTAGATGACCCTGATACTATAGATGTAGGCTATGGGTATACACTAAGATATGAAGCAGAGTATGATGCAAGCATATTTAGGAAAAGCACATTCAGAATATCTGATTTGAATTTGAATTATGATTCGTCAAAGCCATATCGTTTATCCAAACTGGATAAAAGCAATGTTCCTTCTTACTTATTTGCTGGAAAAAAAGAACCAACGTTCACTGTTACAGATGAAGAAGGCAAAAAATACGGATTTGATTTGAAATATCTAACATGCTTTAATCCGAGCAGCTATATTACTCTGTCTGAAAAGCAAAAAGAAGATTTCTTAAAAGGAGTAAAGCCCGCAGAAGAATATACGCTATGGGATTGTAAATCTGATTTTGGTGAGTGGTATATGAGCATTTATAATAATGAATCTCTAAGACCCAAACTTAAAGAGATGCAATTTATATCTTTAATGACAGGTGAAACTGTCGATGGTCTGCAAGTAGAATTTGAGGATATAAATAAAACTATTGGAGGTAAAAAAGTAATAGCAAAAAATGCAGCATTCAAGGCTGTTGTTTTTCCGAGCAATCAGACTAACGGCTCTCTTTATAGAATAAATGAAGAATGGATTCCATCTGTAGAAATTGATTTCTTAAACAATCAGTTTGTTGGCAGAGAGGTTATAAAGCCGACCCCGCAAACTATTACAAAAATTAAAAGATTCATAGTGACCGATAAAATACCTGAGAAGAAAAGCAATTCGATTAAGTTTTATTTATCCGCAGAAATGGAGAGCGGAGATAAAGTTGTCGTAGAAGCTTTGTCAATCAAGGAAATTCAAGATATAGAGTTGGCTAATCGCCTTGTACATACTGACAATACGGATTATTGGTATGATTACAAGATTTATAATGAAACGGTTTTGATTCCTGCCCAAAAACGTGCTGCAGAGTGGAAAAAGCAAGAAGCGGTACGAGCTAAACAGCGTGCAGCAAATTTGCAGAAGTACACACAAAAGTATGGCGCAAAGATGGCAAAAGCTATTGTTGATGGTAGAGTAATACCCGGAATGACAGTGAATATGATTACCGAAGAGATGGGACTTTCATACGAAATGATAAATTCTTCAACTATAATTGTTGGTCCAGCCATTGGAGGTGTTATGGTGTTTAAATTGTACAAATGTGCAGTCGCAAATGGTAAGATTACACTGGTGGAAAATATTTTCATGAAAGAATAGAATTTATCAGTAACCTCGACACTTAAATTATTGTGGAATCTAAAATGAACACAAACGACAGATTATATCAAGTGTATGTATCCAAATGGGGTGCTTTGTGCCAAAAGTTGGACGAGCATAACCTGTGTGGCTACGAATGCAGCCCACTACTGCTAAGCGTGGACAATTCCAAAGACTTCGATACAGCCGACATTAAAGTCATGCTCTTTGGCCAGGATATGTCGGGTGAAGACTGGTATCGGTACGAGCGTCACACTCAACCTTTGGAGGAATGTATGCGGGCAATCAGAACATTTGACAATGTGACAGGCTCGATTGGGTTGAATGGAGTTAGGCAAAGAAAAGGTATGGGCGGTGGCATGAACAAGTTTATCGATACGCTCAACGCCCGTTTCCCGGACAAAAAAATCCGTTATGTATGGAATGACATAGTCAAGTTAGGACGTAATGTAAAGAATGGGAATCAGCATAGAGCCATTTTATCGGAAATTGAACGGGAGTATTTCAATGTGATAAAAGACGAAATAAATGCCATAAGCCCGCAGGTGTTGGTGTTTTTCACAGGACCGGATCCTTTTTGGGAGAGCAAGTTGCAACAGAGCTTAGGCATTACTCCTTTTTGTTACCAACCTTTGCCCAAGTGGAACGGCAACATACGCCAATTGGCTTTGCTGACTTTAGACAAAGATACCTTACCTTCAGTTCAATATGCCTTCAGGACTTACCATCCTTGCGCACGCGAATCGAAAATTCAGGTAAAACATGCAGAACTTTACCAAGCCATAGTAATGCATATACAAGTGCTTTAAGACATATGAGTATGATAAAACGTCAATGATGAAGCCTCTGCAAGAATCAGAACTTCCTGTTGTATATTAAAAATACGTAATAAAAGGCTGACTTTCGCAGAGGCCTTAGGAAGATTTTAGTAAAAGAATAAGTGTGGTAAATGAGATTTAAGCAATATATAAACCGGTCGAATCATCGATAATGATATTTGCAGTGCAGTAACATTGCTTTTAGAAAGCACGGTTACTGCATTTTTGTATATACCAATAAAACGTGTACCTTTGCCAAAGAGTTGTCTGACAGAAGAATATCGCAAATTACAGAGTTTGAGACTGTTGCCAAGTCATTACCTCGTTTCCTGAGAAAAGCTCATAAGTAACTTATTTCTAATATATTCCTATTATAATATCGTTTTTTATGACAGAAACAGGGCTGTTGCCGGGGTAGTAGCTTTCTGTCTTGGCATAGCAGCCTTCATAAGAGGAGATACTCTTTCAGGCACTTTACATATTCGTTGAGTGCTTCATGCCCTTTCTCGGTAAGCGAGCAGGTAGTGCGAGGTTTCTTTCCTACGATTTCTTTCCGTACGGCAATGTAGCCGGCCTCGGCGAGTTTCTCTATCTGTACGCTCAGATTGCCCGATGTGGCTTCTGTCTTTTCTTTCAGAAAAGCGAAGTCGGCCTCTTTGACCGACAACAGTATCGATACGATTGCCAGCCGCAGTTGTGAGTGCAACAATGGGTCTAACTCTTTCATGATTTGCTTATTTTATGGCGAACGATGTGAGCCGGAATGACCATAAAGATAAGAAAAGATAGGCCGAAAAGCAAATTCCACAGATTATCGGTGTGCGCACCCGTATGAGGTGCCACCAACATGTAAGTTGCTGCGACAAGGCCTGCAAGGGGAGTCCATATAAACCATTTTTCCTTGATGATAAGTCCGGTGATAGAGGTGCCTATGCCCGCGTAGATGATAGAGAGCGGCATCATGATAGAGAAATCTATGATACCTATGCCGAGGCCTATGCCGGCTATCGCTACGATTGTAAGCCCGAACATGGCGCCTATGACGCGCCACACGTTTTGCAGCATGTCGTCGATGTAGGTTACTACATAGGGCTTTTTGCGTTTGAACAAGGATACAAAATAGGGGATGAACATGACAAACCACAAGAAGAACCACAGGGGGTTGCCGGTAGTTTTTATTAGGATATAGTCGGCTATCGAAATAGCTGTTACCGTATAGCCCCATATCAGGAATGGATTGAAATCGCTTTGCGTAACGCGGTTTTTTGTTGTCTGAATCATTTGTGCGATGAGTTCGATGCTCTCGCTTTCGGTAAAACCTTTTTTCTCCATGATAAAAATGTGTTTTATACCCCGATTGGGCAAATTGCCGCGGGTACGGGTTAATACTCTGTTTTCCTCGGTCGGATGCTCCTTTGAGGTTGAATGATATGTACGGCAGGTTGCGCGCATCTCTCTGCTGTTCCATATATCCATGCTGCAAATATAAAGCAGTTTATTTTATAAACCAAATTATTTTGTAAATAATTTGCGAAAAAGCGATGGCAACCATCATATCATGCGAAGCAGTGCAGCTTGTAGGCCGTAGAGCGGAGGCGGTTGCCGGCGTAAACAACAGGAATAGGGCTGGTGATGTGCCGTGTCGGCGCGTCGGGAGCCGTTTTGAGCAAGGTGTTATCCTGCCCACCCGGCGCGGTCGAGATTGCGATAGTTGATAGCCTCACTGATGTGTGTTACCGTGATGTCGTTGCTGTTGTCGAGGTCGGCAATCGTACGGGCTACTTTTAGTATCCTGTCGTAGGCACGAGCCGAGAGATTAAAGCGTGTCATAGCCGTTTTGAGTCGCTGCAACCCCTCCTTGTCGGGTACGGCAAACCGGTTGAGCAGGCGGGTGTTCATCTGTGCATTGCAATACACGCCGGGAACGTCGGCAAAGCGTTCGGCCTGCCGCTCGCGGGCCTGAATGACTCGGGCTCTTATGTCGCGGCTCGGCTCGGCAGGAGCGGTCGATGAAATTTTATCGAATGGCACGGGGACAATCTCGATTTGTATGTCTATGCGGTCGAGCAGCGGTCCCGATATTCGGTTCAGGTAGCGTTGTACGGCACCTGGCGAGCATATGCACTCGCGTGTAGGGTGGTTATAGTAGCCGCAGGGGCAGGGATTCATAGAGGCCACCAACATGACGCCGGCCGGATATTCTATGGTATATTTGGCACGCGATACGGTGATTTTACGGTCTTCGAGCGGTTGCCGCATCACTTCGAGAACTTGCCGGTTAAATTCGGGAAGCTCGTCGAGAAAAAGCACGCCGTTGTGTGCCAGCGATATCTCGCCCGGTTGCGGGAATGTACCGCCGCCTACCAGTGCTACACTCGATATGGTATGGTGGGGGGCCCGGAATGGCCGCCGCGAGATGAGCGACTCGCCTGTGCCTAACTTGCCGGCTACGCTGTGCACCTTGGTCGTTTCGAGGGCTTCGTGTAGTGTGAGCGGGGGAAGAATAGAGGGCAGCCGTTTGGCCATCATGGACTTGCCAGCTCCGGGAGGGCCTATGAGGATGATGTTGTGTCCGCCTGCCGCCGCTACCTCAAAGGCGCGTTTGACGTTCTCCTGTCCTTTTACATCGCAAAAATCGAGGTCGGTATTGTCGTAACTTTTATAGAATTCGGCGCGTGTGTCTATGATGGTGGGGGAGAGAGCGTTTTTCCCGTCGAAAAACTCAATCACCTCTGAGATATGTTTTACACCGTAAACATCGAGCTTGTTTACCACAGCAGCCTCGCGCACGTTGGCTTCGGGCACGATGAGCCCCTTGAAACCCAGCTCGCGCGCCTTTATGGCAATGGGCAATGCCCCCTTGATAGGCAGTATGCCTCCGTCGAGAGAGAGCTCTCCCATGACCATGTATTCCTGCAACCGCTCGGCGGAGATTTGTTCGTCGGCAGCCAGAATACCGATGGCCAGCGGCAGGTCGTAGGCGGCACCCTCTTTCCGGATGTCGGCCGGCGCCATGTTGATGATAATCTGTTTGCGCGGGAATTTGTAGTTGTTGTGGCTCAGGGCCGAGTAGATGCGTTCGTGACTCTCCTTGACGGCCGTATCGGGGAGTCCCACCAGAAGGAACCGGATGCCCTTGGAGCAGTTTACCTCGATGGTTACCGGCAGAGCGTCGATACCTTGCATGGCCGCACCGAAAACTTTTACTAACATGGCGGTTATGGTTTGATGATGGGTTGCTCTACTTGGTATGCCGCTATGTTGAGCAGCGAGTCGGTTTGTGCCTCTATATCGGGGTCGGGCAAGGCCGATGCCCGTACGACTATCATGCCCAGCGAGTCGCCCAGCATGACAACCGGCAGGCGGTCTATATGGTGGCGTTTGAGGATGCGGTTATTATATGCCCCTTCGCACCATAGGTGTATGACGGGCAATGAGTCGTTCTCGACCTGTTTGTGCCATACTGCGGTATCGCGGTCTATCGAGAGGGCCACGACCTGAATCTTCTTTGAGTCGTATGTTTGCAGGTATTGGCTCAGCTGGTGGCGCATCGATGCCGACCTGGGGTCTTCGGCAGCCCATATATATAATAAGGTGGCTTTCGAGTCGCGCGGGTTGACGAAAGATATCGTGTCGTTGAGGTCGAGGAAGCGCAAGTGCGGCAGTCGTTTGTTTTCGTTGGCTATGTCGTAGCGTTGCATGAGCTCCTGCATATTGGCAGCGATGTAGGGTAGGGCGGCGTTGCGGTCTAAGGTATTCCACAGGGAGTCGCACAAGGTATAGTTGTCGCTGCGCAGAAGGTAGTCGGCAAGGAGAATAGAGCCTAACTGCGAGCCCCGGTTCTTCTCTATGGCAGCTATCAACAGCGAGTCGGCACGCTCTTCGGCTTCGATGAGCGACGGCGGTTTCTGCCAGCGTCCGGCACTCTTGGCGCGTTCGCTTGCCAGTGTGGCAAAGATGTCGTAATGGTCGTGTATAAGCCTCCACAGGTCGCTGTTGAGCCCATTGCCTTTCATCCTTATCTCTTCGGGCTTTTGGGCATCTCCTTTGAGTTCTATGCGGTCGCCGTTTTGCAGGTAGAAGCGCATGACAGGCTGCATCTGCGAGTCGTAGAGTTGTACCGGTACGGGTTCTTCGGCAAAGCCTTGCATGGCGATGCGTCCGTCGTCGGGGCGCAACGTGTCGGTTACAATGCGGTCTTTTATGGGGTATATGGCATATAAAGGACGGCCTCCCAGGTTGTTGAGAGTGCATTCTATGACAAAAGCATCTTTGTTTTCTCCGCAAGATACAAGCAGCCATGCAGCGAGCAGGCAATATAAGATGGATTGTTTCATATATGATGCGATGTGAAATTACAAAGATAACTCTATTTGTCGTACTGTGTACCTTATATTTTATGAAAGATATATTATCGCATCTCTTGCGGATAATACTCGGCTACCGGCATGTTGTCTCTCTTTCCGCTTCGCGAACGTCTCAGAAAGTGATGGCCACACCTCCCATAACCTGTATGCGGGGGGCTGCCACTCCGTAGTAGAAGTCGTAGCTGCGGTTGAGCAGATTGTTGCCCTGCACAAAGAGCGACAAGATATCTATGGGGCGGTATGTGACCGATGCTTGCAGGTTGTGAATGTCGGCAAGGCTGCCCAGGCTGCCAAAGTTGCGGCCGAGCTGCATGTTGTAGCCTACTTCTATCCCGAATTGCTTGTGCGGTTCTACCCTTACGCGGGCGTTTGCTTCCCATCGCGGGCGGTCGAAGGAGATTTCTTCCCGGCCTTGCCGCCACAATCGGTAGGTGCCGTCGGCGATGAAGGATACTATGCGTCCGATGTTCAGGTCGATGCGAGCCCCGGCCTTGACGCAGGTGGCATTGAGTGTCTGCCAGCTGATGGCTTGCGACGACTGCCCGACTGCCTGGAAGAGGGCAGCCTCGGCAATCTCGTAACCTCCGTATGCCGAAAAAGAAAACTCGGGCACGATATTAAATCGTATTCCTCCCGTAGCGTCTAAGGGAGAGTAGGTAGAGGGTATGCGCTGCGAGGGGTCGAAGTATATGCAGTATTGCGATACCTCGTTCCAGGTATGCAGCCGTTTGCCTCCGCCTATATTGGCGTATATGAAGTAGTTATCGACAAACTCCCAGTTGAAGTGCACGTCGGGGGCGAAGCGGAAGATGGTGCCGTCATTGACCGATATGTATGCCCTCACTCCGGCGCGGAAGTGTACCCGGCGGCCATTCCAGTCTATATGAGGCAGCAGTTCTGTCATAAATATCGATTGCAAGGAGGTTGCCGCCAGCTCGGGGTTGTGGATAACTTCGTCGGCCGGAGTCCCTGCGGGATATACACCGTTGTATTGCAGGAAGTCGATGTCGGCTTCGGCTCCTGCGCTCCATCCGCTGCCTATGTCGCTGCATAGCGAGGCTTGCAGGTAGGCGTGTTGTTCGCGGCTGGGGTCGGGTACATAAGCTCCCCAGCGGTTGCTGTACAGGCTGTACCCTCCGGTAACACTCCATTGGCTGTAGTCGTATGCTACGGCGGCGCTGTTGTCGGCTTTTATCTCGGCAAAGAAGTTGTGTGCCCATTGGAAGGGGTGAGAGCTGCGGTTGCCCGGCAGGTTGCCGCACGTACCGTAGTAGTTGAAGTTGAGGAAACGGTATGCGGCATTGAAGGCAAGTGTCACATCCGACTCGAAACGGTGGTCGTAATGAAGTCCTGCACGGGTGTCGTAGAAAGTTTGTCGTGTAGCGGTCTCTCGCTCGGCACCTTGCACGTAGGAGCTGTTTACGGGAATATTCCAGTTGAGGGAGGTGAATTGCAGGCCTATGTCAAGGCGGTCTTTCGCATTGTCGAGAATGTGGTATCCGGCATTGCCGGCCATACCCATGTATGTGCCCATCCCGAAGTCGAGGTATCCTTTGCGGTACTTGCTGCCGGTGGCGACGGGGCTTATGCGGGGTACTGCCATATGGCTTGTGGTGATGTCTATCTCGGCCGGTGTGGCATCGTACCGGTAAGTTACGGGTTTGCGTTCAAAGGCCGGTGTGCTTACCGGCGGAAGGCTGTTTATCTTCGAGGCCTCTTTGACGATGGGGGTATAGTCTTTGACGATGGTTACTTCGCGGCGCAACGAGTCGTTGCTTTGTGCGACAGCGGCGATGGGCAGCGCTAAGAGTAACAGGGCTATATAGTGAGTTTTCATATCGGGATGCGGTGTTATAGGTTATAGACTCTTTAATCGTTGGGCTATTCTTTCGGCGATATCGTCATCTTTTCCCGGATAGTTGGCCTTCAAGCTCGTAAGGTATTGTTTTGCCTTGAATTTCTCGCCTTTGGCAGCATATACGTCAGAGAGCAGAATGATGTTGCGAGCCAGCCAGTAGGCATGAGGAGAGCCGGTGTCGATAAATTTGTTGGCGGCAGTTTCGGCTTTGTCATATGCTTTGCTGTCGTAGTAGAATTGAGCCACGCGATAGGCACTCTCTGCGCCATACTCGCTGCGGGTGTCACCGGAGAGGGCAAGGTAGTCGTCGGCTGCTTTGCCGCTGTTGCCGCTCAGTCGGTAGGCCGTTGCGCGGCAGTATAGGGCCTCTTGTTTCAGCTCGGGCGAGAGTTTGCTGTCGGCCAGCAGTTTGCCGGCAGCTTCTATGACGGTCTCGTGACGGTTCAGTGCATTTCCGGTGCGCAGTAAGCCCAAGCGGGCAGCCATGCGGTTCTCGGGCGTGGTGGCGCGTTGTTCGAGAGCTGCAAAGACGGGTAGAGCTTCGTCATACGCTTTGCGCATATACAGTATTTCGCTGCGGCGTGCGAGAGCCTCTTCGGCAAAGTCGGCATCGGGGCTCAGTTGCAGGGCTGTCGTGTAATTTTCGAGAGCCTTGTCGTAGTTTTGCACGGCAAAAGCCTCGTGGGCGATATAATAGCAGGCTTGTGCCGTGAAGTTTCCGTTGGGGAAGCGCGACGCATATTGTTCGAGGGCATCGGTCTTTTGGCTGCGCATGTAATTGCGTTCGGCAGCGAGGTAGTTGAGGGAGTCTATCTCGGCATTCTCGTAGCGTTTGCCTTGCGATTGCATAAATGCCGTGAGTTCGTCTATCTTGTTCTCCTCGATATAAATCGATTTGAGGTCTTCTGCCGCGATGCGAGCCTCCTTGCTCGACGGGAATTGGGTGATAAGGCCCTTATAAGCTGTTATCGATTGTGTCGTTTGTCCGGCATTGTAGTAGAGCATACCCAGTTGCAAGGAGGCTTTGCGAGCCGATGTGCTTTGCGGGTATGCCGCGATGAGTTTCTGGTATGTTGCAATAGCCTCGTTGGGGCGGTTTAGCTCTATATAGGTTTGTCCCAGTTCGTTGAAGGCAGTTTCGAGGTACTCTGATTGCGGGTAGTCGGTTGCAAACGCGCCGAGGAGTCTGGCTTTCTCGCTCTTTCTCTTGTTGAGACCGGCCATCACGGCTTGTTGTAGCAGGGCATAGTCGCTGCCGTTGTCGTGCAGTGAGGCTGCGCGGGCGTAGGCTTTCTCGGCATTGGTATAACGGCGGCCGTAGTAGTAGCAGTCGCCTATGCGGTTGAAGGCGTCGACGCGCAGCAGCCGCTCTGTATCTTTGCGTTTCACGAAGCGGTCGAAGGTGTCGAGGGCTTTCTGGTATGCT
This sequence comes from uncultured Porphyromonadaceae bacterium, assembly GCA_900542255.1. Classification (GTDB taxonomy): domain Bacteria; phylum Bacteroidota; class Bacteroidia; order Bacteroidales; family Barnesiellaceae_A; genus Barnesiella_A; species Barnesiella_A excrementipullorum. Next base: position 35,611 of record UQMR01000008.1, on the reverse strand, counting down.
TTTTGCTCGTAGTGGCAGTAAGCTATATTGTAGTATGCCAGCGATACGGTGGTGGCATCGGTCATGATGTTCGAATTGAGGAAGTTGTTATAGCAGCGCAATGCCTCGGGATATGCCCTTTGGCGGTAGCAGCACTCGCCCAACCAGTAGAGCGAACGGGCGCGGTATTCGGGTGCGAAGTTGCCGGCTTTTACGGCTTTCAGGAACCAGTCTCCTGCCTCGGCGATGCGATTGTCGACAAAGGCCTCCGTACCAAGGAGGTAAAGAATCTGCTGCCGGGCCTCCAACAGGTCGCGGGAGGGGTGTTTGATGCGCTCTATCGAGCTGAGAGCGGTGCGGTAGTTGCGTGAATTGACGTACAGGTCGGCAAGGCGGGAGTTGATGTCGTCGATGTATACCGATGATGGGTAGTCGTTGAGGAACTGTTCAAAGACCGATATGGTGCGGTCGAACATGGAGAAGTTGCTCTCGTAAGAGCATAGCGCGTAGTTGTAGAGCGCCGTCTCGCGTATGCTTTCGTTATAGTGTGTTGCCGCAGCTTTTTCGAAAGCGAGCATGGCGCTTCGGGTGTCATCCAGTTGCAGATAGCATAGCCCTATGTGCAGATAGGCGTTTTGGCTCATGGCGTCGTCGCTATCTACGGTGCGGCTCAGGTCGGCTATGGCTTTTTCGTGGTTGTTGTCGCGGTAGGCGAGCAGGCCGCTCATATATAGAGCGCTGCGGTCGGGCGACTCGGCGGCATCGATATACTTTTGCAGATGTTCGTGGGCCTGTATGTCGTTGCCGAGCATGAAGTGGCTTTCGCCTGTGATGCGGTGCAGTTCGGTGATGTGGTCGGTGTTGTCGCAGTTATCCAGGAGCCTCTCGCCCAGCGCTACGGTGCGGGCATATTTCTTTTCGCCGAACTCTATCTCTGCGAGCATGAAGAGGGCGTCATTGCCATATTCCGATGTCGATTGTACTTGTGTAAGGCTGCGCCGTGCTTCGTTGTAGCGCTTCATGCCGAAGAAGATATATCCCTCGAAAAACCGGGCTTCGTTGGTATAGCGTGCCGAGTTTTGTGCAAGGGCGGTAAAAAGCGGCAACGCACGTTCCGGCTTGCCCGTTTGCAGGTACGACGAGGCAAGGCGGTAACACCAGTCGTCGCGCATGTAGGGTTGCAGCGTACCCAGGTCTATGGTGCTGTATATGTTTACGGCTTTGTCATACTCGCCTTTGTAGTAATAGTAGTCGGCATGCGCCATGCGTATCTCAGCCCGGTGGGACGACATGGGATATTTCCTCTGGAATGCCGCAAGTTGGGCGGGTACGCGGTCGTTGCCGCTTTTGACACACGATATGGCGATATAATACTCAATCTCCTCTTGCAATGCGGCGTCATGGGTGCGGCGCAGCAGCGCCCGCATGACATCGGCGCATCCTGCGTAGTTGCCGGTATGGTACATGGCTTTGCCGCGCTCCAACTCGGTTGTCGCGTCGGTCATATATAGAGCTTGCGCTGCCATTGTGCAGGGCAGTACTGCGGCAATGGCAAGCGTGAGGAGTATGAGCTTTTGTTTCATGAGTTGTTGTGGTTAGGTTGTGTGTCTTGGGGCTCTTTTATAACTGATATAGGGCGTTTTTTATTCGTTACGTGTCGTGTCGACCCATTTGTAAAGTTTGTCTGAGGGGCGTATCTTGCGTTCTGTCTTTATCGAGAAGTGCTCGCCTTTGACGGTTCGGGGTACCGATTTCATATCTACCCGTATCTCTTCTACGGTGGCAAAGAGTGCGCCGGTGGTGGGGCCTGTGATGAGAATCTCGTCGCCTACGGCAAGCGAGCCGCTCTCCATGAGAAACTCGGCGACGCCAAGGTTGGAGAAGTATTTTACGCCTTTCCCTATATATTCTTTTCGTTTGGTGGCCGACGAACCGTACTTGCCCGACCATTCTCCCAGCCGTTGCCCCAAATAATAACCGTCCCAGAAGCCGCGGTTGAATACCGTAGCGAGGCGTTTATCCCATTCGGCAACACGCTCGGCCGTGAAGGTGCCCTCTATACATGCTTGCAATGCCTCGTTGTAACATGCTACGACGGTGCTTACATATTCCGGGCCGCGGGCACGGCCCTCTATCTTGAATACGCGTACGCCCGCATCTATCATCCGGTCGAGGAAGTGTATGGTTTTCAGGTCTTTGGGCGACATGATATAGGAGTTCTCTACGGTGAGCTCGTCCCCTGTTTCGCGGTCGGTCACAAGGTACGACCGGCGGCATATCTGCATGCAGGAGCCCCGGTTTGCCGAGTGATTCATTTCGTGTAGGCTCAGGTAGCATTTTCCCGAAACGGCCATGCACAGTGCTCCGTGGCAGAACATCTCTATCCTTACGGGCTTGCCCGATGGTCCTGCGATGTGCTGCTCCTCTATGGCGCGGTGTATTTGCGACACTTGTTCCAGATTGAGTTCCCGTGCGAGTACCGCCACATCGGCAAATTGGGAGTAGAAACGCAGTGCCTCGGTGTTCGATATGTTGAGTTGGGTCGAGAGGTGTACCTCTACTCCGACGCTGCGGGCATAGGTCATGGCGGCAACATCGCTTGCGATAATGGCCGATATGCCTGCCTGACGGGCGGCATCGATGATGAGGCGCATTGTCGCCATATCATTGTCGTAAATGATGGTATTTACCGTGAGGTAGCTTTTCAGTCCTTTTTCGCGGCAGAGAGAGGCGATGTGGTGCAGGTCGTCGATGTTGAAATTGGCCGACGAGCGTGCGCGCATGTTCAGTCCCTCTATGCCGAAATAGACGGCATCGGCACCTGCATCTATGGCAGCTTGCAGAGATTCGTAGCTCCCTACGGGAGCCATTATTTCAAACTCTTTTCTTTCCATTTCATTAGTCGCGGCTGTTGCCGAAGAAGCGCAGCAGATAGAGGAACATGTTGATAAAGTCGAGGTAGAGCGACAGCGCTCCTATTACAGCAAGTTTGCCGACACCCGATGGCTCTACGGCGTATGCCGACTCTTTTATCTTTTGCGTATCCCAGGCCGTGAGTCCCATAAAGATACCTACGCCTATGAAACTTACAATCCATTCTAATGTAGAGCTGTGTACAAACAGGTTGACTACCGTAGCGATGATAATGCCGAAGAGCCCCATCACGCAATAGCTACCGAAGGTGTTGAGGTCTTTTTTCGTTACAAAGCCATAGATGCTCATGGCAAGGAAGACTCCGGCCGTGATGAAGAATGTGAAGGCGATGGAGCCTAACTGATAGGCGAAGAAGATAGATGAGAGCGTGGCGCCATTGAGTATGGCGTAGAGCAGAAACATCACATTGGCTGTGGTCGTGCTCATTTTGTGTAATGCCGCCGAGAGCCCTATTACCAACCCGAACTCTGCGATAATCAGTATCCAGAATACTACCTGGCTGCCAAATATAAATTGTGTGACAGCGGGCGTTACAGCTACATAATATGCCGTAATGGCAGTAACCAGCAACGCAAGGAACATGCGCAGATATACCTGGCGCATTACCAACGATAACATATCGGTTTGAGCCTTTACAAAGGTGCTTTTTTCATTTTCCATATTTGTAATATTTGTAGGTTTCTTTATAGTTGTTTCTGTAAAATCGTGCAGCACGGTGGTGTTCAGGGGCCGAAGGCCGGGGTCGGGGCGGATATGCCGTGGCAATCGCGGCAGGCAGCTTGTTCCTCTATTATGCCGTACTCCCGGCCCGTATGTTTATAACAAACCATAAGGCTTGTAGATAGGACAAAGGTAGTGATAAAAAACGAAAAACCATATTTTATACCTCGTTACCTGACTAATCTTGGCTTTTGTGAGGTTATAATCTATATTTTCACTTCTGTTGCATTTCTGCGTGTTTCCTTGCGTATATAAAACGGAAGCGGCAACTCCCGTGGGGTGAGTTGCCGCTTCTGGCCGGAAAGAGTCTATGTGCTGTAAACTCTTTTATTCTCTTGTAAGATAGCTTATCGGCGTATCTTCAATATTTCGTTGCCACAACGTACGATGTAGATACCTTTGGCAAGTCGGCTCAGGTCGGCATTGCCCTTTTGGCTCATTACCATTACACCGGCGATGTTATATACTTCTACGCGGTTTTCCGTGGGGTTCACCACTTCGCGGCCGTTATAGAAAATCGTCTTGCCGTTGTTGAGCTCCTCTATACCAGTGGGGAAGTCGTTGGTATTGGCATCGACAAACGTTACATTGTCTACATAAGCTGTATTGGCACCTTCGATAGAGAGATAGATGCGGTCGGTTGCAGCAAATGCGGGGAACCAATATCCGGCTACTGCACTGGCGGCCCTTACGTTTTCTATCCACAGGCCGTTCGACAGGTCAATCGACTCTACGTCGCTGCCTTTATCGGGTACCGACTCTTCGAGGTGATCGTTGTAAGTCCAGTTGGCATCGGTAGCTACCAGCGGTATAAGCTCGCCTTCGGCCGTGTAGAGGCTGACTTTGGGCGTTGTGGTTCCATCAGTGGAGGGTACATATATATCGAAGTGGATGTATTTGTATCCTTCGGTTTGCGATTGTGCGCCGGGATAATCGGCGGGCGTATCGAATCCTACTTTCATAGCATTGTTTGCGCCTGATACTTCAAGTATATATGAACCGTTCTTTTCGATGAAGGGAACATCTGTCGCAGCAGTGCTTGATACTACACCTACCGAGGTAGTGTATTCGGCGGGATATACGTTCGAGGGGAAGAGGCGTGCATCGGCAGTCGCTGCATTCTCGAAGTCGTAGTTGAACTCCTGGTCTTGTGCCGTGTGGATGATGTAGAGCGGAGCTGCATACGATACAGGGTTGGTATATATGCCGCCTATCGTCTCTTTGTTCAGCACGAAAGTAGCATCGGACGACCACAACTCATACGTTGTATTGCCTTTCAAAGGAGTTTGCGACTCTATCACGACTGTCATGGTGGTGTAGCCATCGGCATCGGGTCCTGATTGACTTTCACTGATGACGTTTACCGAATATTGGTCTTCGAGAGGAACATTAGCTCCTTGTGCATTAGTCATTACGTCAACGTTTGAAGCTGTCATGTCGGCATCGCCTGTGAGCTGACCTATCTTGCGGATGTTCAGTTTCGACTGACGATAAGATATGATGGCATCATCACCCAATTTTGTTTTTACCGTTACGGTTATACGGTTTGCCGTAGAGGCTAATACACGGGTGGCTTCTCCCACTTTTACGGTGTTCATATCTACCTTTACATTGAAATCTGCTTCTGTGAAAGGATTGAATTCCTTACCCGGAGCTGCTTCCAGGAAGATATATTGAACGTTACCGCCGTTTTTATCACTGTTTGTGCCCGAGTCGTAGCCGTACATGTCTATTGTGGTCGATGCGCTGTTACGGAATGACCACCATGCTGCGCTACCGCGGGGGAGCAGACGCTCTTGTGTTGTTATACTGCTGCTACCACGCATTTGGAATTTGCTCTCACGTGTGTCAGAGCCGTTGCAAACGAGCATCGTGATAACCTCGGCGCCCGAACCTAATTCACCGCCTTGTGTTGCATTCAGCTTCAAGTAGCGGTGTTGGGGATTTGCTTGGTCATCAACAGGACCACCCATCTTCAACGATTTCGAGAAGGGGCCGTAACCGTCCAAGGTAAATGTGTTGGAGGGGTCGTTTATGTCGAACCATGTTACACGTACCGGAGTTTTGGGGGTGCTGGCCGAACCGTAGATGGTAACACCGCGGAAAACGATGCTGTTGTCTCCATTGGGAATGTACATCTCGGCAGGAATCTCTTCTACCGTCCATACGCGCCATTCGCCTACTCCGGGTGTCCAGTTGAGGAGGTATAAGACTTTGACATCCATACCTTCGTAGGTGAAGGTAATTTCGCCTTCGCTATAAGAATAACCACTCAGAAAATATTTATTCTTTAAATTGCCTACATGGATGTTCTCGGCGGGAATTGTAACAGTTTCAGAACCATTGACATATACGAAGTCGCCTGTAAATGTAGGATTTTGTTGCATAATAGTTTCGTCGGCAACATCGGCTACCAATGTCATGGCATACGTTTCGTTACCGTCTTCCATGGGTTGTGTAGGCATCAGGTAGAGGGCGTAAGCAGTGCTATCACCCAATTTCAGTTCGCCCGTTGTCATGAATGCAGCACGTTGCATGCGCAAGTGGTAGGTGGTGCCATCGACAACGAGGTTATACTCAGTATTGAATACGTCGTCGGTCATTGTGAGGGTACCTACATTGTATCCATTGCTTTCTATGCTGGCGCGTACGCTCTCGATGTCTTGGTAGTTGACGGTGCTATAATAGGGTACTACTACTTCTATGGTAGTGGCGGCATCGGCGGGCAGAGTGATTTCGTCGCCTGCAATGCGGAGGTATTTTTCCTCAGCAGGAACCGAAGTCATGAATGACCACTCTTTGCCGACTACATTCTCACCGCCGGCAACAGTAGTGGTGGCGCTTACGACAACATTATATGTTGTGTTAGCGTCGGTGGTTACATCTGCCACTGTGAAGGTGAGGTTGTCGTTTGTGGTAACTGTTACAGGCTCTCCGTTCACGGTAATAGACGGCGTATTTACCTCGGCGTTGTAGGTTACGGTGATGTCGCTACCTGCATCGACGGTGGTGCCATTAGCGGGGCTTACCGATGTAATGTAATATGGTTCTAAGCTCCATGTAACGCTTTGATAGTCGATTTGGCCTCTTCTGTTGAAGATATACACGAGCATCTGATCGGCGTCGCTGCTGATTTCTGCTGTAAGAGTCGAGCCGGTGAGGGAGGGTTGTCCCATCATGGTAGCTTGTCCGCTTTGTTGGATAGCGTCCAGTTCGCTGGCGGTAAGTATCGTGGTATTTGTCGTGGTGTAGTAGTACACGTCACGGGTCTTGCTCATTGCATTGATGATAAGGCGGCCTTGTGCTCCGGCGGGTAACAAGAAATACATGTAGCCCGGTTTGTCGCCCGTTTGGTCGATACGCTTCAAAGAGAAGTATGTATCGGTAACGGCATAGCAATCGACAATAGCCAGCGTATTATCTATGATAGACGACCCTGTTTGTGTAGGCAACGGCCATGTGGTAGTTGCTGTGGTGGGGGCGATATTCAGCTGCACAGGCTCGTCGATAGTGGTGTATGATTGGGTAGCGGTAACTGTCTCGCCGCCGACCATACCCGATACCGTCACTTCGTAGGTAGTGCTGTATGTCTTGTCGAAATTGAGCGTGTAGGTTGTCCCGCTGCCTTCAACAACGATGTCGCCACTTACCCCCCCGCTTGTATATGAGGCAGTTACGTCAGTGGCTTCGCCACTAAACGTAGCTGTGATGGTTGCATCCAACGCGATGCGGCCATCACTTGTCGGGGCTGAGAGTACTACGTTGGCACTTTGTGTGCTGGGTATCCATTCTACTGCGTAAAAGTAATTGGATTGAGAAGATGTCAGAGTTACAACGCCACCTTCGTTTACGAATTGAGACTGCCATGCCGGTGTATTCAATGGCGCTGCTTGTGCGCTACCTTGTTGTGTATCGTTAACTGTAACTGTGACAAGCCTTTCACCGCTACCTCCACATCGAACCAGCCATCTTACGGTGCCGGCAGAGGATGTAGTAAAGCTCATTGTTTTGTTACTCCCGCCAGATTGTAGGTAAATGGAATAGCTCACGCCATCAACTGTGGCTGGACCAGATCTAGCAACCCAATAATTCCCTGTCTTGTTAGTTGGTCCGAATGTGAGACCATCTATTGTTTGGGTATTATAGGACTCTTCTACAATGTATTGCCCATCAGAGAAATTCCACAATTTCTCTCCCGAAATTGTGGTCTGAGCCGCACCCCAAAGGGCAAACGCTGAGAGAGCGGCAGTAAAGAATAATTTTTTTAGCATAAGATTTTGTTTTATAGTTTGTTCGTTAATAAATTGTTTTTTCATGGTGTTTTTTGTATTGTACGTTATTGCGCCACAGTATGCCACTGTCTTTTTTGCAATAGAGCAATACAGCCACAATGCCTGCAGGCAATCTAACTCTCTTATCGTGCGCGCGCTTGCGCATTTTAAGCCCGCTTAGCGGGTGTAAAGATAGTGATAAATATCATATTCAGGAACGACCATCTTATTATATGTCAAAAAATCCCCATCAAAAATTAATTTTTACACCTATTATATCTCATATATCGTGCCTGTAGTATATTGTATGTGCTTTTATCTTAGAAAGGTGTTTATAACAGTATGCACAAATAAAAGAAGAAGAAATAGTTGTTATAGGCCATATTCTGTGTGATATGTGTTAGCTTATCAGATAATTCTCTATATCGATAAGCGTGACGCTGTTTTTGAGAGATGGCCTTGCGTGTTGGCTGTAAGTAGATTTGTAGTGAGGTGGATATCAGAAAGGTGCAACGGGAATTGTGCCTCTTCCGGCAGAAATTCCCGTTGCCAACAAACACTACTTAATTAAATTAAATAACCATAAAAACATTAGAAAAATAGATTCTCTTCGCAGAGAATATCTCAGCGTCTTGCAACGCGTTTTATCACAGCCGCAGAGCCGTCGGTATATATTATGCGGGCAATATATATGCCGTCTGTGGGCTCCGACAGCAAGCGGAAACCTTGTATAGAGTAAAATTCTGTATGCGATACCTCTTTGTTGATGCGGGTCGTGCCGACAGCTTCGGGGGTATTGAAGCTCTGTTTGGCCGCATTGTAGACGTTGCAGTCGTTGCGGTCGTCGGGGTTGTAATTGGATACGAATACTACTGCCGTCATACGGGTCTCGTCCCAATCCTCGGGTATTGTTACCGTATAGCTCATGGTGGCTTCATTGCCGCTCCACGGGATGATATCGCCCCATACATCGTCCGATGCCACGTCGCGTACCACATTGGCATGTTTGAAGCTGCTCGATGAGATGCCGGCCTGGGCAACGGCTTTCACGCTGTCTTCTACGAGGAAGAGGGTGAGGCGCGACTCTGGGCATTGCACGTCGAAGGCGTCTATTTTGCGACATGTAACGGTTATTTTTGCTTCGCGTGTGGTCTCATTGTAGTTTACCACGGGTATGGCCTCTACGAGAGAGGGATTGGGGAGCACGGTCTCTATGGCCGAAATGACATCTTCGGCATCGGCAATACTCTCTACGGGATATTGGTCAGAGATGCGGCGACGGTCGAGCATCTTGGCCGGTGCAAAAGAGCCGTCAGGACCGTATAGCCATACGTAGGTGTCGCTGTCGTCGATGGTGAGCCAGTCGGCCGTGTAACCCGAGTGGTGTGCTACGTGTACGACCTTGTCGCCGTATACCTTCATGGCATCGTCGATGGCAAAGATGCCTCGGGGGCAGTTGGGGCACTCTTCGGAGGTGAATTGCTCCAAGAGTACTATGTGGTTGAAGGTATTGTCGTAGGTGGCAAACGGAATAGTCTGGCTGTTGTTGTCGGTGTTGTCATCGGCAACATCGCCTTTTATAGCGACCGATGTGCTCAGCGACGATACGCCGAGGGGTAGGGCATCGGCCGGTATCTCTATGCGCAAGGTGTCGCGCTGACGGTATTGCAAGGTCTTCCCGACCGTGAGTTGCAGCTCGTCGCCGCCGTTTATCCGATAGGTGAGGTCGTAACCCTCTATCGGAGAAGAGGCGACATTGCGTATTACGCATGTAGCGCTGAATGGTGTGCCTGTGGGTTGCACATTGTTGTCGAAGAAGCAAGACTCTATCTTCAAGTCGTTTGCAGGCAGGTTGTCGCCTTCGATATACATCTCTATGCTTACCACTCCCTCGCTTTCGAGCCCCTTGTCTTGCCACTCGTTGTCTTTGGCTAAGTAGTAGCCATATTGCGAGGGCTTGCCTACCAGGGAGATACATTTTGCTTGCTTTAATTGTTGGGTGAATGAGTAGCCGAGGTAGAGGTCGCTGTTGCCGTCGATAAGGTAGGGGGTGTCGAAGTCGGTTTCGTTCCATCCTGCCGTTGGTGTGGCAAACGAGCCCGAGGCGGCATTCTCGCCCGTGAGGTCGGTGCGTACCCAACCCACGAGCTCGGTCATGTTTTCGGTTGTTGTCAGTCCTACTCTGATACCTGTGATATGTGCGCCGGCGTATTGTGCAAGCATCTCCTGGGGGAAACATACGGCAACCGAGATAGTACCTATGCCCGATTTGCCTACGCCTTTCTCTGCCAGCTCGCCGTCGCAGTACCCTACTATCAACGATGCGGCTTGTGCCGAGTGTCCCGACAGAACCGTAAGACATAGGATGATAAATGTATAAAGTATATTTCGTGTCATATCAATAGCCGTATTATGGATGAGAAAAAGGCGACTGTTATGTTCCGGAACATAACAGTCGCCTGTGAGTAACTATTATCTAACAACCTTTACTGCTTGGTTGCCAACGCGTACGATGTAGACGCCTTTCTGTGTGAGGCGCGATGTCACTACTGTGTTGCCTGTGGCATCGGCTTTTATAAGGGCACCGCCTACGGTATAGATGTATACGGGCTCTCCTGCGGGATTCTCAATGCGCAACTCGTCACCTGCGACGTAGGCTTTTGCAACTTTGTCGGCATCGATAGCCTTCACTGCGTCGGGTGCATCGACATATACTTCCTCCGATGCCTCGCTGTACATGATTTCATCGCCGTAAACGGGGTCGATTGTTACGGGGAAGTATCCGTTTACGTTGTAGCTGAAGAAGCTGCCTGCCGTTTTTCCGGGTGTTTCTATGACAGCTTGCAGTACGTTAGGTTCGTCGGTCTTCGCTTTGCGGTAGGGGAAAGCGATATACTCGTCTTTGTTAAGGGCTTGAGATACTTTCAGGTCGTCGAGATAGATGACGTCGCCGCCTTCTGTGGCATCATATACCATGATGTAGATTTCGCAACCGTTTACGCCGCCTTCGAGTTCATAAGAGAAATCTTGCCATGTGGTGCCGACCGGTACGCCTACATAGCCCGGGAAAGGAACACCCTCTTCGTAATTAACTAACGAGAGGATGAGAACTGCATCGTCGAGGAAACTCTTGGCTTTGAATTCGACTTTTACTTTGCCGCCGCCGTTAGAGAGGTCGAAGGTGGGAGAGAGCAGGAAGCCCGGAATGCCCCAGTCTGCCATCATGTTGGTAATACCAAGGATGCCGCTATCATCGGATGTGAAACCGGTGAGGCCTAAGTCAACCATCCATCCGGGTTGTTGCATGTATTTGTCCATGTAGTTTAATTGGACGAGTGTTTGAGGACCCTCTTCTGTGCCGCCGGGCATGAGGTCGAAGTTCTCATCGGTGAGTACCAGAACTTCTCCATCGGCTTGTGCAATATGGTGTTTTGTTACGTTTACTTCATAGCCGTATGCAAAAGGTGCGGCATTCCAGTTGGCTGTAAAGCTCTCGTCTGTAACATCGGTGGCGGGAAGAGCCTCGGGAGTGCCGACAGCATCGGGTGAGAAGTATCCAAAGAATGTACCGGCAGGCGACAGGTGTTCGCCATCGGTGGCTTTCACTTCCAGGCGGTAGTAGGTACCGGCAACGATGGGGAAGTCTATCACACAGGTTGTGTCGGCCGATTGTAGGTCATATTCGGGCAGGGCATATACTCCGTTGTCTATATCGTAGAGAGCTACATGGTATGATGTTGCATTTTCTACCTTCGACCAACTGGCAGAGATTTGGTCTAAGCTCAGCAATGCCATATCTTCTACGACGGGCTTGCCTATACCGTAATCGTAAGCAATCACTTCAAAATCGTCGAAATATACCATACCTTGCATGCCATGTAACAATATCATAGAACGGTTACCGCCACCGGTAAAGTCCATTTCACACTCTGTCCACTCAGATGTTATGTCGTATCCGCGAGCGTTTATAATACTGCCGGTAGCGTTATCGAGAGTCCAAGTTTGTAATGCTTGTGTCTCTTGCATGGGGTTGGCACTGCGGGCACGGAATTTCAGTTTGTAAGCACCCCCGGTTGCGGCCAAATTCAGTTCCGGTGTAAGCAAGGTGCCGGGGCCGTCATCGCCAACTTCGTCAAGACCCAGGTAGGCTACACCGCCGGCTTGGTAGGCAAGAAATCCGTTCCATCCGGGTGTCTGCATGTAAGTTTGCATGGTGGTACTGTCGGTTGTAATGTCTGTTGCATCGGGATTGCCTTCGCTGCCGGCCGTCCATTTGGAGAAATCTTCAGAAAGTACAACTATTTCTTCGGGTGTAAAATCGGCGTTTTCTATGGCGGGAGCTTTTTGTATTTGGGAAGTGGGTTCGTTTCTCAAAAATTTAACAAAGTCACTGGCTTTGTATTTTGAGCCTGCATCACTTTTTAAGAAACTTCTTAGCGGCGCCGGAAGTTCCGACAGTGCCTTTGCCTCTCGCATTTGGTCGAGGTTGGCCACTTCGATGGGACTATTTGTGCCGGCATACCCCCATGGCGTAAGACATAAAGAGCAAGTTGCTAATACAAGGAATAGTTTTGTTTTCATAATTTGAGATTTTAGGATGAATAACTAAAATAATGCAGAAAAATTCGTTCTCTCTCAACAAATTTATAAGGGCAAAAATCTATTTCAAAAGAAAAATTGAGCCTAAAACGACCTACAAAACCCGTAAAACCTCTGTTTTTATATCTACAATAAGTATATAATATGTTGATTATCAGATGTATTTATTGTATACATCCATAAAACGGGAACCCGTTTGGAGAAAAAATCGGCAATTAATAAATCGTGTTATAGTGTGGGAGAAATAAAAATATTTCTATATTTCCTGTAAGAAATCGACTAAATCTTCATCGGATGAGAGGCGCAAAGTCTTGCGCAAACGGTAGCGTCCCATGTTGATGGATTTTAATTGATTGCCTGTCAGGAACGAGATTTCGTGTGTGGTAAAATTCATCCGCAGGAATACTGCCAGCTTCTTGTCGTTCTCGGTAATTTCGGGAAAACGTTTCTCCAATCTCTCTACAAAAGCTGCATTTTCGTTATTTAACCGTTCGGAGTATGGATTCTCTTTTGCCGGAAGCATGTTCTGGGCGATAAAGCTGTTTACGTTGCGCAGCTGAGCCTGCTGGTCGGTATCGACCTGCTTATATGCCTGCCGTATCATTGTCCGTATTTTTGCGAGCAGGCCGTTGAAGCTGCAATAGAAACGATAGAAATAGTCTGCTTGCGCTTCTAAGTTTTTCAGGTTGAGCTCTAATGTCTCTATCTGTTTCTGGGCTTCTTCGTTCGAGGGCGATGCAGGCCGTGACTCGTCGTTGCTGGTGGTGGCCTTGTCGTGCCGGCGGCGGTAAAGGTAAATGGCATATCCGCTTATGGCCGCTGCAACCAGCAGCAGAGCGATGCTGGTCCATAACCATATCTTGTAATCGCGCCAGCCTGTGTTGTGTGTTATTGTAGCGGGTGTCTCTTCGTTTACAGTGGCAACGTGTGTGTGGCACCAGTCGAGCAATGCATATACGTATTGTTGGTGTGTAAATATTTGTTGCATCTGCTTTTCTACATACTTTGAATGCAGGTCCTCGCGTTGTATGGCGCAGCTGTATGCCATGGGGTAGTCTTTTTGTGCGGCGTAAATCTCCCCTTTCAGCTGGTAGCAGTTAATAAGGACATCTTGCAGTCCGTATTGCTCGGCGTAGGAGACCGACTTGTTGATTGCATCGAGAGCCTGGGGATAGTGCCTTGTGCCGAAGTAGTAGCGCGACAGGGCAAGGTGGTTGGAGGCATAAAGGACGGTGAACTCTTTCTCAAAGGCGAGTTTGATACCCCGGTTGAGCAGTTCGAGTTTTACGCTGTCATTCTTCTCTATCTCTTCCATATAGATAAGAATGATGCAGTAAAGCATGTCGAGGTTGTGAGCTTCGGCCACAGAGAGGGCCTCTGTGTAGTATGAGAGTGCCTTGACGCTGTTACCCTCGCGTTTGTGCAGGGTGCCTAAGTTGCAGCATACCTTGACAAACTCTTCGTAATAGTCGCTCTGTTTGTAGAATGCGTAGGCTTTGAGAAAGAGATTACGGGATTTTTCGTTCTCTTTTCTGTAAAGATATATGCCGGCCAGGCCCGATTGGATGCTGTAATATAGCGTCTGCTTGTCTTGGGGACAATAGGCGGCAGCTCTCTCGAAGAGTTCGAGGCTGATGCTCCATTCGTTGTTTTGGATGAGGAACCAGCCGTATTGGCTCAGGGCTTCGGAGCAGCAGTAGGCCATCTCGGGTTCTCCTGCGGCGTGAAGCCGTTGCAGTATATCTATCAGTTGATGTGCCGATTGCTCGTTGCGAAGCTCTGTTACGTCGAATAACGAGTCCCGGAGGGATGGCGTGGCAGAGTTCCCCTTGCATAGCGGTATGCAAAAGAGCAAGAGAAGTACGGAAACAAGTTTTATAATAGCACAATTTCTCAAAACCATGTATGTTTTTATGGTTCGTTCACGGGCGACGGTACTGGTGGCGTTGTCATTGTAACCGACCGGCAACTTGTCGCTTGTATAGTAGTGTCTCTCTCCTTGCCGGGGATGGGCGGAGTATTCTCCTGCAAAACTACTAAATTTTTGCTATTTTGTCAAGGTGGTATAAAGTGACTCTAAGGTTGTTTCTTTATGACCATTTCGCAGTGTTGGCAATCGAAATGGAGTCCGAGACGTGTGTTTACGTACGTCAAATAGAGCGGACCTTGCAGGCGTTTCCCTTGTGGCGTGCGAAGACATGCTCCCAGGTATCGTCTTATGCAGTGGCGCGTGCGCATGAGCTCGGCCTCCTCGACGGGGGTTATCTCAAAAGCCGGCTCGATGTGTTGGGCTCCGTGTGCGGTATAGAAATCGCGTGCTGTGGCGTTGGCCACGTTGGCGCGATAGTCTAATTGGGCCGATAGCACGTCGTTGTGGGTGCGTGCTGTATGACGCCGGGGGGCGCGGTAGGCCAGTCGCCTTGCCGTCTGAAACCATGAGATTGCCGTGCGCCGCCACTCGGCCAATTGCGACATGGGGATAAAGTAGTCGCAGGAGGTCTCTACCGTGACTTGGGTTGCAACGAATGGGGTGTTGCCCAGCTTGGAGAGTTCGGCCTTGATGCGTTCGCGCTGCGGGGCACGTGCCGGAGTCTTCGCTGTGTCGCAGCGGTGTGTGGTGAGGGTGTTGCCGTCGCTTATATCTATGGCAAAACCGGTGGGAAGTTCATAGAAACGGAGGGTGACGGCGATGGTGCGCCGTGCTGTGGGGCGGGCAAGCTCGGTGTCGAAGCGGATGTCGCTATTGCGGAAAAGTTGTATGCCCGGGGTGAGTTTTTGCGGAGAGGCGGCATAGAGTTGCCTGCCTTCGGCTCGGTTGAGTCTGAATCCGCTAAAATTCCCGTTGGCGTCGATATAGCAGAGCCCGTCGCCATTGTGCAGTGCGACGGTGCCGTCGTAGCGGAATGTGCGGCTGTCGGTGACGGCGGTTACCTTACCGACCGGTTCGCCCATAGATTTGGGCGTGGCGGCCTGAATAATCGGTTCCTCGGGTTGGCGATTGAGGAAGTAGGTGGTAAATCCCCGGTTGAAACTCTTGCGGGGATTGGGGGTGAATGTTATCTCTGAGACTCCGTCTGAGGCGCGGCGGTACTCGTGGGGACGGCGTGCCAGAATCTTGTCAATCTGTGCGCGGTAGTATGCTGTGACGTTCTTGACATAGGCGGTCTCTTTGAGTCGGCCCTCTATTTTGAGTGAAGAGATGCCTGCGTCGAGGAGTTTTTCTATCGAGTCGCTCAGATTGAGGTCTTTGAGCGAGAGCAAGTGGCGGTCGCGGGCTATAACCTTACCGGTGGCGTCGGTCAGGGTGTAGGGCAGGCGGCAGCATTGGGCGCATTCGCCCCGGTTGGCGCTGCGGCCTGTCGTGGCGGCACTCAGGTAGCACTGTCCGCTGTAACTTACGCACAGAGCTCCGTGTACAAAGGCTTCGAGGGCTACATCGGTAGTGGCTGCTATTGCCTCTATCTCTTTGAGGGAGAGCTCTCGTGCCAAAACAACCTGCGAGAAGCCTGCATCGGCAAGGAATTTTACCTTTTCGGGCGTTCGGTTGTCGCATTGTGTGCTGGCGTGGAGGGCTATGGGGGGTAAATCGAGTTGCAGCAATGCCATGTCCTGTACGATGAGTGCGTCTACCCCGGCTCGATAGAGTTGCCATGCTATTTGCTCGGCTTCGGCCAGTTCGTGGTCATACAGGATGGTGTTGAGGGCTGCATAGATGCGGGCATTGTATGGGTGGGCGAAGTCGCACAGGCGGGCTATCTCCTCGATTGAGCACCCGGCCGCAGCTCTTGCTCCAAAACGGGGGGCTCCTATATATACGGCGTCGGCTCCGTGCAGAATGGCCTCACGTCCCGTGGTGGCATCTTTGGCCGGCGATAGCAACTCTATGGCACGTGGCTGGCTCATTGGGAGGGAAGGTTGGGGTTGCACACGAAGTTGTGCAGCCAGTTGGTGAAAAAGAGGTTGCCGTGTGCCCGCCATGTTACGACGGGCGGGTTGGCGGGATTGTTATCGTGGTAGTAGTGCCTGGGGAGAACGATGGGGAGGTTGCGCGAGAGGTCGCGCCGGTACTCGGCGTCGAGCGTGTAGGGCGCATACTCAGAGTGCCCCATGATGAAGAACTGTGCCCCTTGGCGTGTTGCAATGGCATGCAGGCCGCTCTCGTGGGAGGCGGAGAGAATGGAGAGGTCGGCAACCTTTTCAACATCCTCGCGGCGTACCTCGCAATGGCGGCTTTGCGGGACGTAAAAGATGTCGTCGAAGCCGCGGAAAAGCGGGTGGGTGGCATCGATTACCTCGTGGGGAAAAACGCCGAAGCACTTTTGCGGCAGCATCGATTTGGGTATGCCGTAGTAGTAATATAATCCGGCTACTGCCCCCCAGCATAGATAGAGTGTGGAGGTGACGTGCGTTTGTGTCCAATCGAAGATTTCCGTGAGTTCCGCCCAATAGTCGACCTCCTCAAACGGGAGGTGTTCTACCGGTGCCCCGGTGATAATCATGCCGTCGTAGTGCAACGACTTCACATCTGAAAAGTGTTTGTAGTATTTTTCGATATGCTCTGCCGGCGTGTTCTTCGAGTGGTGTCCCTGCGGTACAATCCAGTCGGTCTCTATTGTGAATGGTGTGCCCGATAGTACGCGCAGCAGATTTATCTCGGTGTCGATTTTCAGCGGCATGAGGTTGAGTATCAGCAGTCGCGCGGGGTGGGCGCAAGGAGTCTCCGGTGAGGGTTTCCCGGTGAGATATATCTTTTCGCGTTGCAGTGCGGCGACAGCCGGAAATGACGATGGTACTTTGATGGGCATGACGACTCCTGTTACTTGCGTTTGGTCGATTTTGAGCGTTGCGACCCGCGGGCGGCTGCCGGTTTCTTGGGAGATGTGGGACGCGAAGCCGAGGATTGTGCCGGGCGGTTGGCCGCTGTCTTGCGGGTTGCGCCGGTACGGCGTGCCGCACCCCTGCTGCCCGACCTTTGTGTACTCTGCTCTTCGGTATCTTCGACTCTGCCTTTGGGAGGTCCCCAGCGGTGTTTCTTAGGACGGTTTTCGAGAGGGACGAAGTAGAGCGGTTCCCCGTCGATGCGCACTTTATCCTCCTCTCCTACACGGTCGCCGGGTATGGCCGGCCGGTTATTGATGGTTACGCGTCCGTCGGCGATGAGGCGGTCTGCTTCGCGGCGCGAGCAAAAGCCGTAGTCGCTAATCATTTTATTGATGCGGGTGCCTTGATTTTCGGTTTCTTTCATAACTAATGGTTCTGTAATTGTTTATCCGAGCTCTATCTGTTCTGCCACGATGTCGTCGTGCAGGAAGAGGGTTGCAGTCTCCATAAACTTGGCGGGCGACTCGGTTGTGAGATAGGTACACTCTCCGTGGCGTGAACAGGCCGACTCTATCTCGGGGTGCCGGCGCAGATAATCTTGCAGGCTGGCTGCTACGACATGGCCTTGCGATAGCAATGTGATGTGCGAGGGCAGGCTGGCGCGTATCTTGTCGTAAATCAGCGGGTAGTGTGTGCAGCCGAGGATGACGGTGTCGATGAGGCTGCTTTGTGCCAGAAGCGCATCGATATATTTCGTTACGAAGAAGTCGCATCCGGCATTATGAGTTTCGTTATTCTCTATAAGGGGTACCCACATGGGGCAGGGCTGTCCGTAGAGTTGATAGTGGGGAAATAGTTTGGCAACCTCGGCGGTATATGAGCCCGAGAGTACGGTTCCCGGCGTTGCCAGCAAACCTATGCAACCGGTGTGTGTCATGCCGCCAATGGCCTCTACGGTAGGGCGTATGACCCCCAAGACGCGGCGCGAGGCATCGATATGGGGCAGGTCGCACTGTTGTATGGTGCGCAGTGCCTTGGCCGATGCCGTGTTGCACGCCAGGATGACGAGGCGGCATCCGCGGTCGAAAAGATATTGTACCGCTTCTAAGGTGAAACGATAGACAATCTCAAACGAGCGTGTGCCGTATGGGGCGCGTGCATTGTCGCCTACGTATATGTAGTCGTAGTCGGGCAGAAGGCGGCGAATCTCAGAGAGGATGGTAAGGCCTCCGTATCCCGAATCGAATACTCCGATAGGAGCGGGTGTTGCATGGGTTGTCATAGGTGTATTGGTACAAAAAACTGCGTCGGGGGAACTTCTCCCCGACACAGCTTATCTCTTGACAGGCCTCGAAAGGTGCTGTTATTGTATTCCTAATTTGGCTTTTACAAGCGGCGTGATATCTTCGTTGCCAACGCCTTGGTAGAGTACAACGGGATAGGTGAGGTCGAAGATATAGGTAAACTTGCCCTCTTCGCCCACTGCCTTGATAGCATCCATCAGTTTTTGTTGTATGGGGATGAAGAGCTCCTCTTGCTTCTTGGCGATGTCTTCCTGAGCCATGGTACGGAAGCTCTCTATGCGTTGTTGCGACTCTTGTACCTCTTGCAGGCGGCGCATTCTTATCGTTTCGGGAACGGTGTCGCCTAAGGCTTGCAGTTCTTTATACTTGTTCTGAAACTCTTCTTGAACTTTGACAAATTCGTCTTCGTATTTCTTGGACAAGTCTTGCAACTGTTGCTCGGCTGCTGCACGCTCGGGCATGGCAGCGATGATTTCGGCAGAATTGACTGTACCAAACTTGAAGGCAGTCTGCGCCATCAGACTCATGGGCAGGCAGCACAAAACGGCAATGATTAATTTTTTGAACATGATATTTGTTTATATTTGTTTATATCTTTGTTTGACAGGCCGTAGCCTGTATGAAGCAGGCGCAAAGATAGTTATTTATTTGGAATATCCCAACTTTGCGAGTACCTCGTTGCTAATATCGGCCTTGGGTGAGGCGAAAATGATGTTTCCCGACGAGGCACGGTCGATAATCATCATGTAATTACGCTCCTCGGCAATCTTCTTTACGGCGTTGTATATCTCGTCCTGAATGGGTTTCATGAGGCTTTCGCGCTTTTTATACAGTTCGCCTTCGGGCCCGAAGTAGCGGCGGCGCAGCTCTGCTGCCTCTTGTTCCTTGGCCTGTACCTCATCGGCGCGTTGGGTTTTCATTTCGTCGGTGAGAAATACCAGGTCCGATTGGTAGTTCTTATAGAGTGTTTCGGCTTCGGCGGCGAGGTCTTCGCACTCTTTTTGCCATCTTTTTGCCACTTGGTTGAGCTGTTCGTTTGCCATCTCATAGGCGGGTATGTTTTTCAGGATATACTCCATGTCTATGAGGGCGTATTTTTGAGCCGAAGCGCCTGCGGCGCATATTGCCCATAAGCAGGCTATCACAATAAGTCTCTTCATAATCTCCTTGTTAAGGTTTTACAATCATACATATTTTGCGCTAAGAAAGCACGTAAAGATAATTACTTGCCGTCCATATCAATGAAGGATGGGTTGTGTTTTTATAGCATTTAACACTACGCGCTCTTTTTTTACACATTAAAATTCTTGTCCGAGGATAAAGTGGAAGTGGCTTCCGCCTCGTTGTCCGAACACTTCGTCAAAGCCGTATGCCCAGTCGATACCCAGCAGACCTATCATAGGCAGGAATACGCGTACACCTACGCCGGCCGACCTTTTCATGGAGAAGGGGTTGAAGTCGCGGATGTCGCTCCATGCGTTACCCGCCTCGGCAAAAGCAAGGCCGTATATGGTTGTGGAGGGTTGCAGCAGGAAGGGGAAGTGCAGCTCTAACGTGAAGCGCGTGTAGGCGTAGCCCTCGTAGCCCCACGGGGTGAAGGCTCCGTTGTCATATCCGCGCATACCGATTGTCTCGGTGGCGTATGTATAGGAGCCTGTCATGCCGTCGCCACCCACATAGAAGGTCTCGAAAGGCGATTTCTTGTAGGGGTTGTAGCTGCCGAGCAAGCCGAAGTCGGCACGTGTCATGAGCACGAGCGTGTATTGGTTCTCGGGCGATGTGAGCGGCGTATAGGTACGGCTCTTGAATTTTATCTTGTAGTATTCTATCCAGCGGTACATCTCTTGGCGCGAGGCCTCGGTATTCTGTTGGGAGAGTGCCTTGTAGTCTTTCCCGTCGAAGAGCGAATAGGGCGGGGTGACTGTGGCCGAGAGCGAGAATTGCGAGCCGCGGCGTGTGTAGATGGGGTTGTCTATTGAGGTACGTGCCAGTGTCGCTCCAAGGGTGATACTGTGCGATACTCCGTTGTTCATGTAGTAGAGGTAGTCCCAGTCATCGAGGATATATGCCTGATAGCCGAGGTCGACCATGAAGGTGAAGTAGTCGTCGGGCCACGAGAGCCGTTTACCGAACGAGAAGTTGATACCGGCCATTTGCAAAGACTTGGAGGGGTCTATCGCATTTTCCAGCTGTGCCTGATAATACGACTGGTCGTAGTAGCCTCCGTAACCGCCGTAGTAGCCTCCGTAGAGGTATGGGTTGTAATAGTTGTTGTTATAGAAAGAGCTTTCTATACCTGTCTGACGGCTATAATATGCCGATACCGAGAATGAGTTGGGGCGTTTGCCGCCAAACCACGGGTCGAAAAACGAGATACTGTATGCCTGATAGTATCGTGCGTTGGTTTGTGCACTGATGGTAAAGGTCTGCCCGTCTCCTTGCGGGATGATTCCCTTGTAGCTTTTGGGATTGAACAGGTTTCGCATGGAGAAGTTGGTAAACTTCAAGCTCAGCTTACCGATGATACCGGTCTGTCCCCATCCGGCGGAGAACTCTATCTGGTCATTCGATTTGCTGGTGAGGTTCAGTTCTATATCTACCGTACCGTTCTCGGGGTTGGGCTTGGGTTGTATATCCATCGACTCGGGGTCGAAGTGTCCCGTCTGCGCTATCTCGCGAGCCGAACGGATGAGGGCGCTCTTGTCGAAGAGTTCGCCCGGTTTGGTGCGGAGCTCGCGGCGTATCACATGCTCGTAGAGGCGGTCGTTGCCGTTGATGATGACTTTGTTGATGCGGGCCTGCGGTCCTTCGGTAATCATCATTTCGAGGTCGATGGAGTCGTTGGCGATATTGGTTTCGAGGGGGATGAGATTGAAGAAGAGGTAGCCGCGGTCCATGTATAGGTTCGACACGGCGTCTTCGTCTTCATTGATACGTTTGTTGAGCAGTTTCTGGTTATATACATCGCCGGGCTTCATGCCAAGGTATGCCGACAGTACATCGTTGGTATATATCGTGTTACCTATCCATCTGATGTCGCGAATATGGTATTGGTCGCCCTCTTCGATGGAGATATATATGTCTACTTTGTTTTTGTCGTATGGCACAATGCTGTCGCACACGACGTAGGCGTCGCGATAACCTTTCTCGTTGTATTTCTCGGTAAGGACTTGCAGGTCGCTCTCAAAGTCGCTCTCGACAAATTTTTTCTGTTTGAAGATGGTGAAGATATTGTCGCGTTCGCTGGTCTTCTTCATAGCCCATTTGAGCTTGAAGTCAGAGAATACGTTGTTGCCTTTGAAGTATATGCGATGTACTTTTATTTTCTCGTTTTTATCGACGTTGATGTCGAGTATCACCTCGTTTTTGTGGGCCAGGTCTTCGTGTTGTATCAGGCGTACGTCGGCATTTTTGAAACCCTTTTCGTCGAAATATTTTTTGATAATCATCTCGGCGCGGTTCACGATATTGGGCGTTATCTGTTGCCCTTTTGCCAGTCCGAGGCGGGCTTCCAAGTCTTCGCGCTCGCCTTTTTTCACGCCGTTATAGTTGATTTGCGAGATGCGGGGTTGCGGCGTGAGTCTTATTTCGAGCCACGCTTTGTCGCCGTAGGCCTTTGTCCACAGGATAGCCACGTCTGAGAAAAGTCCTTGTCGCCAGAAACGCTTCAAGGCGTTGGTGATGTCATCGCCGGGGATTTCTATGCGTTGTCCTTTGGATAGTCCCGAGTAGCCGATGATGATATAATCTTCGTAGTTGTCGGCTCCGACAACCGTAATATCGGCTATTTCATATATTTGAGGCGTTTGTGAGTATACGACAGTGGGATTGTATATCGTGTCGGCTTCGACGGTCTGCGCTGCGCTGTATGGCGCACAACAAACCGCGATAAGCATTGCGGCAAACAATATTTTTATTTTCTGTGACATGGATTTACTGAGCATCTAAACTTTGTCGTTGTGTTGTATTTGTTCGCTTGTTTTCCCGAAACGGCGTTCGCGCTTTTGGTAATCGATAATGGCGCGGTAGAGGCTTTCGTCGGTGAAGTCGGGCCAGTACTCGTCGGTGAAGTAAAACTCGGCATACGCAAGTTGCCACAGCAGGAAGTTGCTGATGCGCAATTCTCCTCCGGTGCGTATGAGCAAATCGGGCTCGGGAAGCGATGCTGTGGTAAGGTACGAGGCGAAGAGCTTCTCGTCGATATGGCATGGGTCTGTGATGCCTTGCAGGACATCTTGTGCGATGTGTTGGGCCGCGGCGGCAATTTCCCATCGCGCGGAGTAACTCAATGCCAGATTCAGAACGATGCGTGTGCCGGCTGCTGTATCGTCGATACATTTTTGCAGCCGTTTCTGTACCTCGACAGGCATACGGGATGTGTCGCCTATCACTCCCAGCCTCACGCCGTTGGCTATCATGCCGGGTGTCTCGCGTTCGATACCGAAGACTACGAGCGACATCAGGGCATCTACCTCTTCTTGGGGGCGATTCCAGTTTTCGGTCGAGAAGGCATATAACGTAAGACATTCCACCCCTATATCGGCAGCTGCATTGGTTATCTCGTGCACTACGTCGAGCCCTTTGCGGTGCCCTTGGGAGCGGTCGAGGTTTCGCTGTTTTGCCCACCGTCCGTTCCCGTCCATGATGATTGCTATATGGCGCGGTACGGTAGTTCTGTCTATTTTTTCTACAAGTGACATCTTGCGTTTTATATATCTGTATTTATTTTTTCTTTTTTGGGTTGGGGCATCCGTTGCAGGGCAATGACTTGAAACCGAAATCGTAACTTATCGTGAAAACAAGCGTCGAAAACCAGTCGGTATTTTTCACGAGCGAGCTTGGTATCAGGTACGGGTCATCGAGTTGTTTCATGTCTACCCTGTCGCTCAACACCTTGTGCATGGCAAATTCGAGCCCTATATTCCAACGCTCGGCGAGTTTGTATTTGATACCTACGCCGAAAGGAATATTTACCGCAAAGAAGTTGTTGCCCTCGGGAAAGCCGCAGCAAAATGCTATGCCGGCCGTCAGATAGGGTGATATGCGGCTGGTATTGAGGTAGGATTTCCCCATGCCGTAATTAAAAAAGTTAAATTCGGCTCTACAACCTGCATCGAAGAGTGTCGTATTGAACCGGTATGTCTCCCCGCCGGGAAACACGTTGCTGTGGTCGCCGCTATTGCCCGACAGCATGGCTGTCGACAGATTGGCTCTGATAGCCCATCGGTAGTTTATCACGTACCGGAACAGAAATCCGCCCGTAAAGCCGGGTCGGTATATCACCGATGCCTGGTTGGCATCGCCCCAGTAGCTGCTGATGCCTGCCTCGGCGCCCACTTCGTATTTATAGTCTTGCGCTGCCGTATGTTGTGCCGTACATAACAGGACACAACCTATAACACACGCTGTAAAGCATCTTTTACGCCAATATTTTATCTTATCGCCCATCGCTCTTCTATTTTATGTAGAAACGCGAGAAAAACGCGAAAAGTATTTCGGGTTGCATATTTTAAGGTATAGGCTCAAAACGCAACCTGTTTATTACGCCCCGCCATATCTGGTCGTAGACGTTGCCTTCGCGGTTCATACCTCCGAACATATATATATAGGGTACGAGCTGTTCTGACGAAGCGGTGCGTAAAGGCATCGCGCGGTAGCCTTCCGGCAGGGAGGGCTCGTCCATACGGTGCCACTCGGCGGGAAGGACATCGTTGGATTCCTCGCATATTATGACCGAAGCATAGGCACGTGGCATGATATAGGCCGGCATTTGCATCAAGAGGTCGGCCTCTTTCCACGACACGCCGTAGTTGGTCGTAAGCCATACGTCATTGAGCATCTCCTGGTCGTTTTCGCCGCCTATGACAAACCATGCTGTCTGTTCGGTCGTTACCCAGTTGTCGTCTACGATAAAGGTGACATATGAGAATAGCATGGCCCCTTGGCGAGGCGGCATGTCGTTGCTTAGCAGAGCCCATGTCGTGCCGTCATAACCCCACATTGCACCGGTGAGCGTACCGTCGGCGAGACGACCTCCCACTATCATGCCTTGTGGAGCGGTCATCCATGACGAGGAGTAGATGAGCATTTCGCTCATGCCCTGTACGGGGAAAGAGGCGGGCACGGGTGTAGGGGTAAAACCTTCGGGGCGCGGATACTTGTCGTGATAGTATGTGTCGCCTTCTTTGCTTACCAGGAGCATACAGCCGTTCCACTCGCCCAATATCGCTGAGTAGGTACCTCCTGCGGCCGTCCATGTCGTGGCATCGGTCGAGGTGTAGAGTGTGCCCGAGGTGTCGAGCATGTAAAGGGCATTGTCGGCGGCTTTGATTGAGAGCAGGTCGGGTGTGAAGCCGAATGACATCTCTTGGATTGTCCAGCTATCGCCGGGAGAGTGTGCCGTTGCGACCTGATATACGCCGCCGCGTTGCATGAAGCAGTAAATCAGTCCGTTATATTGTATTGTCTTTTGGCTTTGCAGTGTGCCGCTTCCCGGCAGGCTGCCGTAGCTCATGCCACCCCACGAAAGCAGGTCGGCATCGACGTTATGTACGTTGACGGTGATTGTGTATTTTTTAGAGTTGTTGCCGCTTTGCGATACGACCTCCATCTCTACGGGCGAGGTAAAGTCGATTTTTGTATCGTCGGACTGCACGTAGTCGAATGTCGTCCCGTCGGCTTGCGTTATGATGGCCGATGATGCGCCCTCGAAGGTAATGGTGGCTGCAAGGCTCGAAACATCGGTGCCGCGAGGCAGTGAATCGGCGTTGAATATCAACCCGTTTTCAAGGTCTATTGTAAAAAATACATTGTTCAGGTTATCCAATACCGCGGTGTCGGCAGCCAGAGAGAATGCCGATACGCGTACGCTGTCTGAAAAGACAGTCGGCTCTGTTTCTTCCTTTTTGCACGCCGAGAAAAGAATAATTGCGGCAAGAAAAAAAAGGATGTACTCTATTTTTCCTTTCATTCTATGACACTTTTTTATGCTTATAGTTCGTAACAAACGACAAAGGTAGCAACTTTTTTGGCTTCGGTCTATTTATCGTCCTACAATTATAATAATTTAGAGATAGTAATGTTCCTGTCATCGCTAAAATCGCAGTTTGCAGGGGCTTGAAAAGGAGTGAGCGGCAAACTTTGTCATACTAACCTCTATTTTTTATCGACGAGTCAGTATCGTGGTGTATCTGCCGGGTGAATGAACATTTATTTGCATTTCGCGGCCTTCGATACGGGGGGCTGCAATGCCCTCGTGCAGCAACAGGGGAGAGGTCTCTATGCGTGCCTCGTCCCACAGCCCGGCGTCGATAAAGGATTGCAGCAGATGTGCGCCACCCTCTACCAGCAGACTTTGTATCTTGCGGCGTGCCAGCTCGGGCATGAGTGCCTCTATCGCATTGCCGTCGGAGGGGAGGGGGAGTGTATCGACGGTGGGCGATGAGCATTTTCCTACGATGAGCGTTGGTGCCGACCCGTCCAGAAGTCGAGCCTGTGCAGGTATCGTGCCATTGCGGTCAATGGCTATGCGGAGGGGATTTTTGCCGCTCCAATGGCGTGTGGTCAGTGACGGATTGTCGGCCACGGCAGTGCGCGTGCCTACCAGAATAGCGTCGCACACAGCCCGCAGGCGGTGTGCCCACACGCGGGTGAGAGCATCGGAGAGTTGTGCAGGCGGTTCGCTGTCGGGACGACGGCGGTCGATAAATCCATCGGAGCTTTGCGCCCATTTCAAGATGATGTAGGGGCGTTTTTTCTCTTGGAAGGTCATGAAAAAACGGTTCAGGGCGCGGCATTCGTCTTCGAGTATGCCTGTCGTTACTTCGATGCCTTGCTCACGCAGTCGCCCGATACCGCGACCCGACACCTCGGGGAAGGGGTCGGTACAGCCTACTACGACGCGAGGGATGCGGCAGGAAATAATCAGTTCGCAACAAGGGGGTGTTTTGCCGTAATGAGAGCAGGGTTCGAGCGAGACGTAGAGAGTCGACTTTGCCAGCAGGCTTTTGTCGCGCACCGAGTTGATGGCATTGACCTCGGCATGGGCTTCTCCGCAGCAGCGATGATACCCTTCGCCGATGATGCGTCCGTCATATACGACTACGGCGCCCACCATGGGATTGGGCGAGGTGTGCCCTTGTGCCAATGCCGCTAATTGCAGGCAGCGGCGCATAAAAAATTCGTGGCTGCCGGGGAGTATCTCCTTGGGGCGCGCTCCCGATATGGCAGACGGCAAGTCAAAAGATATATCCATATAATTTTTTTAATTTATCTATTTCTATTATCTTTGCAGACCGCTTGCACGACCGTGCCGAGCCTGTTCCATAAGAATGATTACGACCTTTTACGGGCATATTGCAGCATAAAGTTATGCAGTACTCACTCGATTTGATACGTACAACGCTTCGCGGCTTGTATCCTCCGGGCGAGATAACATCCTTCACCCGCATGATATTGGAGGAGTTGTGCGGATTTACAACCGTCGATATCATTCTGCACAAAGATACGATTCTTCGAGACGAGATACACAAAAAAATCGCATCAATCGTAGAAAGGTTGTCGCATTACGAGCCTATCCAATATATTTTGGGCTCTACGGTTTTCTGCGGCCGGCGTTTTGCCGTGGGCAAAGGGGTGCTGATACCGCGTCCCGAGACCGAGGAGCTGGTGGATTGTATAATTCGCCAACACGAGGATGCGAAACCGACCTATATCGCCGACTATTGTACGGGTAGCGGCTGTATCGCCATTACGCTGGCGAAAAGTTTTGAGAACGTAAAAGTCGAGGGGTGGGATATATCGGAGGAGGCTCTGGCTTTTGCCCGCCGTAACGCCCGCGACAACGATGCGGCGGTAGAGTGGGGCATACGTGATGTGCTGGCGTACAAGCCTCGTGGAGAGTGCGGGTACGATATTGTCGTGAGCAATCCTCCATATGTGCTCGAAAGCGAAAAAGCCGGCATGGAGCGAAACGTCGTAGATTATGAGCCGCCTTGTGCCCTGTTTGTTCCGGATGACAATCCGTTGCTCTTCTACGATGCCATAGCGCAGATTGCATGGAGTGAGCTGCGCCCCGGCGGGAGACTCTATTTTGAGATAAACAGCCGGATGGGAGATGCGTGCCGTACCATGTTGCAGAACAAAGGTTGGAAAGAAATTGTAATATATAAAGACTTTTCGGGGCTCGACCGCATTGTCAGAGCCGAGAAAGTGATATGTTGAATGTTAATATAAGGACAAAACATGCCTGATACAATTACCCGCGATGAAGCGTTCCGCAAACTCGCTGCCCGTTGCTCGGCCAAAGAGTGTTGCGTAGCCGAGGTGCGTGAAAAATTGCATAACTGGAATATTCCCCGCAAAGAGGAAGATAGTATTGTAGAGCAGTTGTTGAAGGAAAACTACATCGACGAGGCCCGCTATTGCAGGGCCTATGCGCAAGACCAGTTCCGTTTCTCGGGCTGGGGACGCATCAAGATAGGATATACTCTGAGACAGAAACAGATAGACCCTCTCACGGTGTCGCAATCGATGAAGGTTATAGATGAGACGGAGTATGTCGAGACGTTACTCCGCATTTTGAAGAGCAAATATCGGGGGCTTAAATCTGTCGACCCCTCGCTGCAAGGCGAGAAGCTGATGCGTTTTGCCGTGTCGCGCGGTTTTGAGATAGAGCTTATCAAGAAATGCCTCCGGGAGCTGTCGGTAGAATGCACGGTTGGCTCAGAGATATAGGCGATTTTTTCTTTCCGCGTTGTTGCTTGGTATGCGGGAGGGTTTTGTTGCACGACGAAGAGTTTCTGTGCTGTCACTGTCTGCTCGACCTTCCGCGCACAGATTACGGGAGAGTGACCGACAATCCTATGGAGCAACTTTTTTATGGCAAGTTACAGGTGGAGCGTTGTGCTGCCTATTTCTTCTTCACCGAGGGGGGCGACTATCGGCGGTTGATACACGACATCAAATACAAGGGCGAGAAGGAGTGCGGGGCATACCTCGGAGCTCTCTTTGCCCGCGAGAATGCAGCGACGGGCCTTTTCGATTCGGTCGATTATCTGGTACCCGTACCGCTCCATCCCCGCAAATGGCGCAAGCGCGGCTACAATCAGAGTGAGTGGATAGCCCGGGGCATTTCCGAAGCTACCGGCATACCTGTTTGCACAGAGCTGCTCGAATGCGTTACCGACAGGCAGTCGCAAACTCATAAGGGCATATATGAGCGTTGGCTTTCGACGCATGAGTCGTTCACAGCTCTGCCCGATGTTATTCCGGCAGAGAGCCATGTGTTGCTGGTTGACGATGTCGTGACCACGGGGGCTACCCTGTTGGCTTGCGGTAAGGCTCTCGCCGCATCGGGGATAAGCCGCATCAGTATCTGTGCGTTGTCGCTGGCTAAGTAGGCGAGGCAGATGGTGTTGTAATAAAAAACAGAATCGAAATGTAACAGCCTGTGTAGTTTTATTCTTTTACTTTTTATATCTTTGCAGAGCAAATCAAAAAAATCTCCCAAAAATGAAAAGTGTAGAAAAATTGCTGGCTGAGAAATTACTCGGCATTTGTGCCATAAAGTTACAACCCGCAAATCCGTTTGTATGGGCATCGGGATGGAACTCCCCTATTTATACCGATAACCGACGAACCCTGTCATATCCCGAAGTGCGCAGCTTTATCAAAGTGGAGTTGTGCCGTCTTATTCTCGAAAACTTCCCCGAGGTGCAAGCCATTGCCGGCGTTGCTACCGGAGCCATAGCACAAGGAGCGCTGGTGGCCGATACGTTGGGGCTCCCCTATGTATATGTGCGTTCGGCACCCAAAGACCACGGGTTGGAGAATCTTATAGAGGGCGCTTTGAAACCCGGTCAGAAAGTCGTTGTTATAGAAGACCTCGTATCGACGGGTAGCAGCAGTATCAAGGCGGTTGAGAGCATCCGTAATGCTGGTTGCGAGGTAATAGGTATGGCAGCCATATTTACCTACGGTTTCCCCGAGGCAACACGCCGTTTCAAGGCAGCCAATGTAGAGCTTGTAACGTTGGGCAACTACAATGCCATGCTCGAAGTGGCTCTCGAAACCAATTATATCGCGGCCGATGAGCTGGAAACCCTGCAACAATGGCGTAAAGACCCGGCCAACTGGGGTCTGAACGACAAAGAGACAGAAATCTGATAACGATAGATATGAGTACCGAAACGTTCGAAAGTATCATAACGCATATACCGGCTCCCATAGAGACGGTATATGCTACTTTGTCGGACTTGAACAACGTAAGTCGCTTGCGGGATGCAATCCCCCAGGACCGCGCGCAGCAGATAAAAGAGATGCGATTCGATGCCGACTCATGTACCATATCGGTCGACCCGGTGGGAGAGCTTACCTTTCGCGTCGTTATGCGTGAGCCGAACAAAACCATCAAGTTTACAGCCGAAAACTCCCCCATACCCCTGTTCTTGTGGATACAACTGGTGGCGATAGACGAGCAAAATACGAAGACCCGCATTACGGTAAGGACCGATGTGAATCCCTTCTTGAAAAAAATGATTGCCAAACCGCTGAAAGAGGGGATAGACCGCATGGCACAAGCTCTCGCCATGATACCCTATAACAAATTGTAGGCATACGCCGGCGCCTCTTTCCGTGGAGGCCCTCTCCCGGGACAAGGCTGCGACCTGTGCCGCCCTGTGATGTGGCTGCCCCCAAGCCCCTTGTAGAGGGCACAACCGAGTATAACCTTAAAATATATCTGTAACTATGCAGAAAATCATCATTGCCCTATGCGCCCTTGTTGCAGCAACCCTTTGGGCCGGCTGCGAAGAGACGCAATACGACCGCATTCCTGCGGCATCGGTAAGGATAGAGTTTGGCAACGCTGCGATATGGAGCGTCTACGGTGTTTCGGCATACCCCGACCATAGGGAGTTTATCAAAAACGAGAATCTGCCCCGCGGTTTTACGTATGTGGCCAATTCGGCAACGGGTTATGGCGGTGTCATGTTGTTGTGCGACCCGGTCAACACGATAAAGGCATACGACCTCTCATGTCCCGTAGAGCGTAGTTCTACCGTTCGCATAGAGTATGACGAAGAGGCTTTTGTATTGCGGTGCGACAAGTGCGGTTCTACCTACGATATTGCCACCGGTTCGCCTCTCTCGGGCATGGCCCATGAGAACCGCTATTTCTTGCAGCAATATACAGTCTTTCTCAATGCGATGTCGGGAGGATGCCTTGTCACCCGCTGAGAGCATGCAGAGACAAGACCGCAACATATAACTGAGTAATATAGAATAAAAGATAATTATCATGGAGCATCTAAACGGTACGGCAACAGAAGAGTCCGAAGTTTGTGACTTGCGATTTCTCTCGTTGCTGTCGAAGAGATTCCCTACCATTGCAGACGCATGTACCGAGATAATCAATCTGGAAGCGATACTCGATTTGCCCAAGGGTACCGAGCACTTTCTTACCGACATTCACGGTGAATATGAGGCTTTCCAGCATGTGCTGAAAAATGCTTCGGGTTCTGTCCGCCGGAAAGTAGATGAAATCTTCGGGCAAACCCTGCGTGAGGGCGAGAAGAAGGAGCTGTGTACGCTTATATACTATCCGGCCGAGAAATTGGAGTTGGTAAAGTCGACGGAGAAGGATATAGACGACTGGTACTATATCACGTTGCACCAGCTTATCAAGGTATGCCGCAATGTCTCGTCGAAATATACGCGTTCCAAGGTGCAGAAGGCGCTGCCTCCCAAGTTTGCCTATATCTTGCAGGAGCTGTTGCATGAATCGCTCTCAGAACCCAAGCAGGGATATGTAAACGTAATCATATCGACTATTATAGAGGTAGGGCGTGCCGATGACTTCATCATAGCCATGTGCGAGCTGATACAGCGTCTCATTATAGATTCGCTTCACATCGTGGGCGATATTTTCGACCGCGGTCCCGGCGCGCACATCATCATGGACACGCTCTGCAATTACCACCATGTAGATATACAGTGGGGCAATCACGATATATTGTGGATGGGAGCGGCCTCGGGCAACAAAGCCTGTTTGGCCAATGTCATACGCATCGCCTTACGATACGGCAACCTCTCTACCATCGAAGACGGGTACGGCATCAACATACTGCCCCTCGCCACTTTTGCCATGGAGCAGTATGGCGACGACGAATGCAGCGTATTTATGCCCACCGCTACGGCCCAAATCCACAATGCCAAGACCAACCGCCTCATCGCCAAGATGCAGAAGGCCATTGCCGTCATACAATTCAAGTTGGAGGGGCAAATCATACACCGCAACCCCGAGTATAAGATGGATGACCGTCTTTTGCTCGACAAGATAGATTTCGCAACCCGGAGTATTACTATCGACGGTAAGTCATACCCGTTGCGCGATGCCTATTTCCCCACCATCGACCCTCGTAATCCCTACCGGCTTACCGATGAGGAGGCCGATGTGATGAAGAAACTGGGCCACTCTTTCCGCAACAGCGAGAAACTGCGCAAGCACATGCGCTGCCTTTACAGCAACGGAGGTCTCTATCTGGTACGCAACTCGAATCTGATGTTTCATGCCTCTATGCCCCTCAACGCCGATGGTACGTTCATGAAAGTGAGCATACGGGGCAAGGAGTATGCGGGCAAGGCTCTCTTCGATAAGGTAGAGCAGATTATACGGGAAGCCTATTTCGGCGATGCCTCCAACCCCGAGCATAACTTCGATGTCGACTATATGTGGTATCTGTGGTGTGGCCCGCAGTCGCCGTCGTATGATAAGGATAAAATGACGACTTTCGAGCGTTATTTTATTGCCGACAAGGAGGTGGCCAAGGAGGTAAAAGGGAACTACTATACGTTGCGCAACGAAGAGGCTGTGTGCGACCGCATCTTGCGCGAGTTCGGCATCAACGGGCCTCATGCACACATTATCAACGGTCATATTCCCGTCAAGGTAGCCAAGGGCGAACAACCCGTCAAGGCAGGCGGTAAGCTGCTGGTTATCGACGGCGGTTTCTCCAAGGCATACCAGTCCGAGACGGGTATTGCAGGTTATACGCTCATTTATCACTCGCGAGGTTTGCAGCTGGTGCAGCATGAGCCGTTCCAGTCGACACAGAAAGCCATCGAAGAGGGCGTAGATATCATATCGAACCACTTTATCCTCGAATTCAGCAGCCAGCGCATGCATGTGAGAGATACGGACATAGGCGCCGAGCTGATAGAGCAGATTGGTGATTTGAAGAAACTGCTCTACGCATATCGTTCGGGACTTATCAAAGAGAGAGAGTAGGCTCTCGCCCTATCCTATACAAAGAGTCGTATCGTGTCGTGATGCGGCTCTTTTTTTATCATAAAGTCTCTGTATAAACTCGCAGCGGCCGCTGCGAGTTTATACAGAGCGGCCGCTGCGGGGTATCTCTTGGAGCTGTTTTCCCAGAGCGGTATACCGGCGGGCAGGTTATGCTATATGGAATCCTAACCGACGCAGTATGGCAGCCTCTTCTTCTTTTGCTCCGGTCACGGTGTAGGCCGGAAACTCGCGGCGAAGCCCATACGAGTTGCGCATAGCCTCAAAGGTTTCGGGGTGCTGTTTCAGCTGCGCCGTTTCTGTGAGCGGATTGTAGCTTGACAATACCGCTGCCGACAGGCCGTCGGCAAGCCCCTCTACGCCGATTGTTGCAACCGGCGGCAGGGGCGGTACAATCGTTGATGTCTCTATTGTGATGCCCATTTCGCGCGCTACGGCTTCTACCGTCATACGGGTGGCGTTTGATTTTCCGTCGGCGGAGTATCCTGCGATGTGAGGCGTGGCGATGAATGCGGCGGCGAGCAATGCCGCATCTATCTGGGGCTCGCCCTCCCAACAATCCATAATGACATCGCATATCTCTCCTTGCGACAGGGCCTTCAACAATGCCTTGTTGTCGACGACAGCACCGCGCGAGCTGTTTATAATCAGCGGCTTGCGTTGGGTTGCTGCAAAGAACTCCGCCGAGCCCAGATGATAGGTGGCATCACTCCCTTCGGCCGTGAGAGGGGTGTGGAAGGTAACAATATCGGCCTCGGCCGCGATGGTCGCGAGAGAGACAAACTTCTCGGCGCCTTCGGCTCGCGCGCGGGGTGGGTCGTTGAGCAAGACACTCATCCCTATGGCCTTACAATATTGTTCTACCACCTTGCCTACATGTCCTGCACCCACGATGCCTATCGTCAGGTCGGGCAGGTGCCGTTGCCGGGCATTTGCCCATGCCAGCAGCGATGCCAGCACGTATTGTCCCACCGATGAGGCGTTGCAGCCCGGGGCGTTGACCCAGCGGATGCCGTGGGCGGCACAGTATGCCGTGTCTATGTGGTCGTATCCGATGGTGGCCGTGGCAACAAAGCGGCAGGGAGAGCCTTGGAGCAGATGGCTGTCGATGTGCGTGCGGGTACGTACGATAAGCATGTCGGCCTCTCGCGCTACGCGATTGTCTATCTCGGCGGGTGCATGGTACGATACGAGAGCATAGGGCTCCAATATACCGCGCAAGTAGGGAATCTTGCTGTCGGCAACAATACGGGGTTTATGGGTTGTCTTCATTGTGTCGTTATCACTATATCGGTTGGTTATTGCGGCTTGCATATTGAGCCGCGTTTTCTCTCACTCTTGTCAGTCCTTCTTATAAGAGGCATCCCCGGCGGGCGATGTAGCGCAATAGTCGGGCATATATGGGCGATGTTTCGAGCAGCGTCCGGTACCCGATGATTACGATTTGTTCCCGGGCTCTTGTGATGGCAACGTTGAGTTTGCGGTCTATCGGCCTGCCCTCCTCTTCGCTGCACTGCGACAGGAATGCGAGTTGCTCGGCCGTGGTTACGGCGCACGAAAAGATGATGATGTCGTTTTGTGAGCCTTGGAATCGCTCTACGGTGTCGATGCGTATTTTGTCGCAATCGGGCAGTTGCAGCAACTCCAACTGTTGCCGGATGGCGGCTATCTGGTTGCGATAGGGGGTGATGATGCCTATGGCTTTCTCGGGATGGAGCCTGTTGCCATTTCTCTCGTTGAGCTTGTAATAGGCCTCCGTCACTCGTGCTACGGCAAGGGCTTCGTTCAGGTTGGCCGTGTTTGCGGTTTCTGCGGTTGGCAATGCCGGCGGTTCTATATTGATGAATGCCAGGCGTGTAGTAGCGAGCATCTTCTCTTCGGCGCACATCCCTTCATAGGGTTTATAGGGCAGCGTTCTTCCTTGATGCTTTGCCCCGCCGGCCTTTAACTTGTTGTCATAAAATGCCTCCGAAGCAAAATCGGCAATATCGGGGTGCATGCGCCACTGTCGCGACAGCATGCCTGTCAGTTGGGGAAAGGCGCAGTATCGGCGGTATAACCGTTCGAAGAGCGACATGCGACAGTCGGTAAGACCACACTCGGCAAGGCATTCCTCTTCTATGCGCGACTCCGCCTCCTCTTGCAATACGATGGCGGGCAGTTGTTTGTGGTCGCCGATGAGTACAAACCGTTCTATGGCGGGATGCCCTTTGCCGTCGGTGGCTGCCAGCAATCCCAGGAGCTGTGTTTCGAGTAACTGGGATGCTTCGTCGATAATGGCGGTGTCGAACTGTTTTATCCCGAATAATTCGGGTTTGGCCAGCAGCGAGACCAGCGATGCGACGTAGAGGCGGCAGCCGGCAAGGTGTTGTATCACTTCGTCGCGGCGGCGGCAGTCGGTGAGCCGGTTGTTGATGAGGCGGTGGCGATATGCCGCGGCGCAGGAGTTTTCCATGCCGATGCGGATATAGTCGAGCCCTTTTTCTTCCTCCAAGTGAGAGCAAATCTCATCGACAGCCCGATTGGTGTAGGCTACCAGTAACAGGTTGCGTTGTGGCGATGCCATGATTTCGCGCACCATGCTCATCAGTGCTACCGATGTCTTGCCGGTGCCGGGAGGGCCCATCAGCAGGTAGATTTCGCCGTCACCGGCAGCCGTGGTCACGATTTGCTCTATC
>UQMR01000007.1 GCA_900542255.1 uncultured Porphyromonadaceae bacterium | reverse complement strand
AGGCCTTGCTTATCCACTCATCGGAGATGGTAAGCTCGCCATCGCTGGTGGCATCGGTCCAACGGGTCTCTATATAACCGTCGGCTGCGTTCGGCACGAATGCCGGTTGCTCATACGGGTCTACGTTGCGTACTTCGAGGGTCTCGTTGTCTGAGTTGAGACGATAGTATACGCGGCGGGGCTCGCCATCGCTGTTGAGCAGTACGTTGAAGTCGCCTATGCACTCACGCAACTCGGCAGTCTCTTCTTTGGCTTTGTCCATAGCCTCTTTGAGCTCGCCCCAACGGATGAGGTCTTGCTTGCGGATAAGCTCCTCGGCAAACTCGAACATGCGCTCGTCCTTGATTGCGCTCAACATGCCGGCTTGGCTACCTGTGTTGTAGGGTATCTTGTCCATAGCGCCATCGCCACCGAAAGCACGACGACGGATTTGTTGTACGTAGCTGTAACCGAGGTCGCCCTCGCCCAACATACAGTTGGCTTCGGCTGCCATGAGCACTACGTCGGCGGCACGCATTACGGGGAAGTTGATACCTTCGTCGTTCTCGCTGTTGGTGAGCTTGCCATTGGCTGCTACATCGCGGTACTCGGCGCGGAATTTACCGAAGTAGAATTTGTCGATGCTCGAAATGGTTTGGAAGCCTTGTTTGCTGCCGGTGGGCAGGTCGGCATCGGAGAGAACGTATTTCGTGGGCAGCAACGTAACATCGCGGCGGGCATCGCCTTCCTGGAAACGATAGTAGTAAACGGGAGATGCTACGAAGTTGGGGCTGATTTTCTTCTCTACATATTTGTCGGCACCATCGTGGTATGCACCGAAAGTGTGAGCTACACGACCACGACCCGTACGGAAACCAATCTCGAAGATAGACTCACGACCGGTAGAGATAACGTCGTTCATGATATCTACCCAGAATTGCTTGAACGAAGTCTGCTCGGTAGGCATATTGCAGTAACCCGAAGCGAGCAACTCTTCGCACTCGGTCTTTACAATGCGCCAGAGCTCGGTACGTTTAGCCTCATCGGGGAATACCCAGTTTATCTCACCGGGGTCGCCGCCCACGGTATAGGGATTCTCGAAGTCGCGGTTGACACGTACAAGAGCTTTACCGGCTGCGCTCATGGCAACACGTGCGCGAAGAGCTTTGGCGAAGACACGGTTGGCGCGTTCTACGGTAGTATAGCTCCATTGACCGGGCCATGCGCCGTATTCGTCGGCAATTTCGAGGTCGGCAATGATTTGGTCATAGATAACGGCACGGTCGCTCTTGGGTACCCACACGTTGTCGGCTTGTATGGGTTCGAAACGAGCAGGAACGTCGCCCCAATATTTGATAAGGTCGAAATAGAAGAATGCACGCAAGGTCAAAGCCTCTGCATAGAGAGCTCCCATTTGCGAACCGGGTTGGGGGTCGCCATATTGTTTGATACCGGCGATAGCGCAGTTGCAACGCTCGATAGCAGAATAGAGTTGCGAGAAGGGGTCGCGACCACGGTCGGACGACCAGTTATCTTGCAAGTTGGCCGTCTGCATGTAGATGGCGAGTGTACGGCGGTTTTGTGCGGTGGGTGCATCGCTATCGGTACTACCCGATTGTAATTCTATATCGGTATTGACACCCATGTTGTTGGTAAGGTTATTACGATACGAGTTGGTTTCGCCCATCGTATGGTAAATGGAACCTATCTGTCCTTCGGTAGTCTCTACTTTCGAGAAGATGACGCTCTCGTCCATTCCCGACTCGGTCTCCACCTGAAGGAACGGCATGTCATCGCAACCAGTGAGGGCTGCTGCACACGCGATAGCCAAAATTGATTTGAATGCTATATGTTTCATGATTATTTTACAGGTTTAGAATGTTATGTTGACACCAAAGTTAAATCCACGGCTCTTGGGATATGCCGAATAATCGACACCCGAAGTGTAAGGAACTTTGCGACGCGTGCTCACCTCGGGGTCGTAACCCGTATATTTGGTAGCACAGAAGAGGTTGGTTCCCGTGAAGAAGAAACGCAAGCGTTGTATATACCATTTGCGTGTGAGGTCAGAGGGCAGTGTATAACCGAATGTCAGTGTATTGAGACGCAAGAACGAACCATCCTCGATAGCCCACGAGTGCGTCACGTAACGCGGCATAACGGGCGACCACAAGGTAGCGTTTTGGTTGATGGCATTGAGCACATCGGGGTCGGTAATACGCTCACCGGTAGTCCAGTCTACTTGGGTGTAGCGGTTTTCACTGCCCATCATAGAGAGCATGTTGCGGTGGTAGTGCTTGCTGGTAGAAGTGAATTCGAGTTTGTTGGCATTGTAAACTTCATTACCGATGGCAAACGAGAATGCTGCGCTCAAATCGAAGCCTTTGTATGTGGCTGCGAGAGTGAAACCACCCGTAAAGTCGGGCATCGAGCAACCGATGGTCGTCATATCGTCGGTAGTAATCTTACCATCGCCGTTGAGGTCCATTACTTTCAATGCACCGGGGCCCCAAGAGTCGCCTGTCATGGCGCTGTTGTCAACGACACCGTCTTTGGCAACCCATTGCGAACCATTCCACGTAAAGTCGTCGGCGCTATAATAACCTTCTGTTACATAGCCCCACATCTGACCGATGGCTTGACCTACGATAACGCGGTAGTCTTCGGTAACCTCAGAGCCTGCCCAGCCCGAACTTGCCGAGAGGAATTCAAGACCGCCGAGGTCCATTACGCGGTTTTGGTTATATGCTATGTTGAACGAGAAGTCGAGGGTGAAGTCTTTGGTATTGACAAGAGCGGCATTCACAGCGAGCTCGATACCGCGGTTGCGGGTAGCACCGATGTTGCGAGTTACGGTTTCGTAACCTACACCGTTGATGGGGAAGTCAATCAACAGGTCGCGTACGTCGTTTTGGTAGAGGTCGATGCTACCGTTGATACGGTTGTTCCAGAAACCGAAGTCGATACCTATATCATAAGTATAAGTAGTCTCCCACTTGATGTCTTCGTTGGTAAGTTTCTTACCATTGTCCCAATAGCTGTTGAAGTTGTTCATCAACAACTCGGTGCTCGACGAGTAAACTTTCAGGAATTGTCCGGCGCTGATGTTGTTGTTACCGGCCACACCGTAGCTTACACGGAGTTTGAGATTGCTGAGCCAGTCTTCGGCTCCTGCCATAAAGGCCTCGTCGCTGATACGCCATGCGGCTGCTACCGAGGGGAAGTAACCCCATTGGTTGCCGGGGGCAAATTTGCTCGAACCGTCGGCACGGAACGTTGCCGTGAGGAGGTAGCGGCCGAAGTAGTCGTAACCTACACGTCCGAAGAACGAGAGGAGACGGTCGTCAAATCCGTAATAGTTGTCTATCGATGCGGGGATACCTTGTGTGAGGTAACCGAAGCATTCGTAGGGTGTGAAGATGGTAGGAATGCCCTCGACGCGGTTGGTTTTCGTAACAACGCTCGTGATGGTCATTTCCTCACCGAGCAAGGCATTGATGTTGTGAGCCTTGTCTTTGCTCGACCATTTGTATGACAAGGTATTGGTGTTGCGTATACGCTTGCGGTCTTCGTCGGTAATGGTAGCGATAGGCATACCGGGAGCCAAGGAAGAGTTGCGGGCATCGTAGGTGGTAGAGCCTTTGTATACGTTGTTCTCTGTTACGCGGCCTTCGAGACCGAAGTCGGAACGCAAGCTCAGGTTTTTGATAAACTCTATCGTCACGCCACCGTTGATGCTGTAAAGTTGCTGGTGTTTTTTCTTGTAGTTGTCTTGGATAGCGACGGTAGGACGTACCAACGAACCTACGATATCTTCATCGTCTTCCATTATATCGGGGTCGAACAATGAGCTGACGTGGATGGGAGGATAGATAACGGTGTGTTTCAGACGAGAGTCGCTGGTAGATGACTCACCGCCCTCGGCCTTCGAGTCGTTGGCACCGGCACCTACTACCGTCATGTCTGAATAACGGGTGCTGAAATTGAGTTTCAACCACTTGAAGGGCTTGGCGTTCATCTTGAACGAGAAGTTGTCTCGACGGTAATCGCTATCGAGCATTATGGCGTTCTCGTCGGTGTGCATATAAGAGGCCAGGAAGTTGACTTTCTCGCTACCGCCCGACACGCTTACGTTGTGCGAGAAGTAGCTACCTGTGTTGCCATATACCTCGTCTTGCCAGTTGAGACCTTGCATTTGTTGATAGAGGTCTAAGTCGCTGAACAAACCGAACGATGTATGATAACGGTCGAGCTCGTCTTGCAATACGGCTTGCTCGTATTGGTTGCGGGCAAACTCATAGGGTGACATTACGTCGAGCATCTTGGCTATTTTCTTGAAGCCATAGGTACCGTCGTAGCTTACCGAGAACTTGCCTTCTTTTGCGGTCTTGGTGGTAATGATAACAACACCATTGGCACCACGGCTACCGTAGATAGCGGTAGAAGAGGCGTCTTTCAGAACGTCGATCGACTCGATGTCGGCAGGCGATATATCGGAGATGCTCGATACCGGGAATCCGTCGACGATGTAGAGCGGGGTGCTCTCTTGCGTAATAGAACCGCCACCACGCACACGGATGTTGATTTCGGCATCGGGCGAACCCTCGGATGTGGTTACTTGCACACCGGCCAGCTTACCGGAGAGTGCTTCTGCTACGTTGGCTACCGGTATATTTTCTATCTGTTTGGCAGAGATAGACGAAACCGAACCGGTAAGGTCGCTTCTCTTTGACGTGCCATAACCGATTACTACAACGTCGTCGAGGGCAATTGCATTCTCTTTCATTACTACCGAGACATGGGTCTTACCGGTAATATCTACTTCCTGTGTGTTCATACCCACATAGGAAATAACGAGAGGATTTTTCCCTGACACTTTCAACGTGAAGTTTCCGTCCAAATCGGTAGAGATACCGACTTGCGTACCCTTCTCTAATACGGAAGCTCCTATGACAGGCTCTCCCGTCTCATCTGTCACCGTTCCTGTGATGGTAACAGTTTGCGCTGACACACTCCATACAAATGCTGCAAACAGCACTGCCAGAGTGGCGCGAAGGTTCATTAACTTTCTTGACATTCTGTGCAAAATTAGGTTGGTATTAGTAATTTATTGTTTCTTTTCGTTTCAGTATTCTGCCCTTTGAGACAGTCTTCATGGTATTGTTTTTGCGGTTCATAAGGTAGTTTTTATGATATAACCGGTTTATGTGCCTCGTAATTGTCTCAAAACCGATTTATTGATGTTACAAAAATACGTATGACATGGCTAATATCTGTGTATTTTTTACTCTAATCGTTGTATTTTTTGCGTCATTTCTTTGAGGTAAGCATATCATACAACCACCCAAATGTCACTTCGTTCTGCTCCGGGAGGCGCCAGTGGCCGGTTATGTGAGCCACATAGAGCTGTTTGGGGGCTGTTATGACGTTGTATGCGGCATAGTATGACGTGGGCGGACAGGTGGGGTCGTTGTAACCCCATGAATAGTAACCGGGCACTTTCAGCAGGCGGGCGAAGTTCACCACATCGTAGTAGCGCGAGGTCTCTATCTTCTCGGGTTTGTTGTTGAGCGAGGCGTTCTTGGGGGCAAACATGTGGGGCCATCCTCCGGCCCGCCCATGCAGATAGCCGGTGACATCGCACAGTGCGGGATGGAATGCTACGAGGGCTTTTACACGCGAGTCGAGGGCGGCTGTCACAATGGAGAGCGCTCCGCCCTGGCTTGCGCCCACCACACCGAGGTTCTCGCCGTCGTACTCGGGCAACGAGACGATGAAATCGATTGCCCGCACGCAGCCGCTATATATGCGGCGGTAATAGTAATGTTCCTTGTCGTCGAGGTGTATGAAGCCGTAATCGCGCAGTACGCCGTAACGCAGGTCGTTGTACACCTCCTCATCGAGGGTTTGCGGCAGGCCGTTTACGCCTATGGCGAAAGTTATCATGCCGTCGCCCATCTCGGCCAGCTCCAACTCGGGGGGTACGCGCTTTACTCCTGCTCCGGGCACCGACAATACGGCCGGGTATTTCCCGGGAGACTTGGGCACACACAGCATGCCATATATATATGTATCTTTGCGATAGTGTTGCAAACGTACGTGGTAGACGTTGGTACGCGGGGTGCACATCTCGGGCATCAGGGTGACAAGCGGCTCCATCTCTATCTGGCCCGTTTTCCGCAACGTCTTCTGCCAGAACTTCACAAAGTCGTCGGGCATGGTCTGGGTGGGCTCAATCTCGAACGGCGAGAAGGCTACATTCAGATAATTGGTATATTCACGCCCCTCTACTTTCACTTTGCAGGTACAGGTCATGAAGCCGGGCTCGCGCATTGTTCCGCCTTTGAGTATGGCCTTTCCTCCCTTTGTCTCTACTTTTCCGTGCAGGGTGGGTTTCATCTTCTCGGGGCCTATCTCGTAGGAGAGCTCTATGCCGTCGAGGGGTGTATGTGCCCGCAATACTTGTACAGTGAAGATTGCTTCTTCGCCTATCTTGTACGTCCAATCGGCATGATTGGGAACGATTTCTATCTCTACCAGGTGGTTGATATTTTTCTTCTGCGCATGCAGTTGCCCGGAGAAAAATAGCAATAGCAGAATAATAATAGTGTTTTTTGTGATAGCTTTCATGTAATAGTTATTGCTGATATTCGTGTTTCAGTACAAAAGTAGTGAAGAGATGTATTATGTTGCGTACCTATTTTTATGTTTTGCAACATAAAAACAGGGCGCATTTCTCCTTCACTCGGGGGTACAGGCGCTTATTGCCCGCCCCAGAGGCCAAATTGCCCGTGGTCTACGTAGAGCATTTGCGTTGCCATCGTGCTTACTTTGGCGGGGCGGTGGGTGACCATGACTATGGTTGTTTCGTGCGACAAGTGTTCGAGAAGCGAATATATCCGCACCCCGAAGGCCTCATCGATATACGACAAAGGCTCATCGAGCACCAACAGCTCGGGTCGCGAAATGATGGCGCGTCCCAGCAAGGCCCGTTGCAACTGACCGCCCGAGAGAGCCCCTATCGGCCTCGATGCCAACTCTTCAATTCCCAAAAGGCCGAGTGTCTCTTCTACCCGCAACTGCCATGCTCCCGAGAGCTTGCCCCGTCGCAAGCCCGATGAATAGAGCCCCGAGGCCACTACTTCCGACACGGTTATGGGGAAGCGGCTGTCTATGGCATTCTTCTGCGGCAGATAGCCTATTTTGAGTTGTTCTACTTCCTGCCCGCCGCGGTAATAGCGTACGCGCCCCGAGGTGGGCGGCAACAACCTGAGCATGATTCGCAGCATGGAGGTTTTTCCGCCTCCGTTAGGGCCGGTTATCACTACAAAATCTCCTTGCGAAACGACAAAGTCTATTCCATGCAATACGACGCGCTCATTGTATGAGAGGCTTACTTTTTCCAATACTATGAGGGTCTCACTCGGCTGCAATGGCATAGGCTATACGTATTATCTCTTTATCCCAATCGTAATTGAGGGGATTTATGATGGTGACGCGGGCCCCTGTCTCGGCTGCAAACGTCTCTACTTGCTTGGCATTGAACTCTCGCTGCACAAATACTGTGCTGACACCGCTCTCGCGGGCTTCATCGATAACCTGTTTCAGATAGAGCGCCGACGACTCTTTTCCCGCGTTTTCCAGACTCAGTTGCACTACCCCGTAATCCTCGGCCAGGTAGGTAAGCGTGGGGTGATAGATGGCAAAGGTTTTCCCGGGCACCCGGCCAAGCACTTCGGTTACGGTAGAGTCCACCTCACTTATGCGGTCGAGCAGCCTCTCGTAGTTGTCGCGATAATAGTCGCGCCCTTTGGGGTCGAGCTCTACAAATGCCTCGTACATATTGCGGGCAATGATATAGGCATTCTTGGGGGAGCTCCATATATGCGGGTCGACATCGATGGTGTTGTGTACCTTGCCATCGCGATGATGGGCGTGAACACCTGCAATCATGCGTACGCCGGATGAGTTGTCATACACTTTCATCGTCGGATTGTTTTGCACCAGCTTATCCATCCACGCCACTTCAAAGCCTATCTGTCCTATCCTGAAATAGGCGATGCTCTTACCCAGATGTACCAGATGCGAGGGTGAAGGGTCGTATGCCTCGGGATTGCTTCCCGCCGGCACGATGCAATTTATCTCAAAACGGTCGCCCGCTATACTCTCTGCGAAATACTTCTGCGGCAATATGGTCACCGTGACAATGGGTTTTTCTTTGGGCGTAGTCCATGTACATGAGGTAGCACACACGAGAGCCACGCAAGCACAACATAAGCAGAGCAAATATCCAAGGGGGTTTCTCATTTGTAAATATTTAACTGACTTATATATTTTTCACAAACGTACAATATTCTGCCCAAAGTTCCTACTGTGGGAGAGAATAAATTTCGATTTTAACATTTTCCCTCCGCCGGAGAGTCATTTTTTTTCGATATGAGGCTCTTTTACGCCATATACATCGCGATACAGGAGGTCGGCAACGGCTTGCAGGTCGGTCCCGGAGGGTGCGCCGCAGGTCATCAGGAACATGGGCAGCGCCTTTCGGCCTTCGCCATAGGGAGGTTGCGTATAGGAGAAACTGTCGTGAAGTTCAAATCCCAGACGACGGTAAAACTCTACCCGGCGACGGCTAATCTCGTCGCTCGGTATCTCCACTTCGAGTACTACCGGAGAGCTCTCTTCGGCAAGAACCGCCCGCAATACATCGCCGCCTATTCCTTTGCCCCTGCACGAAGCATCTACGGCAAAATGCTCTATATATCGCCAGCCGTCCCACTGCCATACTGTGATGAATCCTACCTGACGGTCATCGTCGTAAATGATATGGAGGCTGAAATGGGAGCGGTTTCGGCACAGCGACAGCAAAGCCGTCCACTCGCGACGCTCATCTACGGGGAATGCGGTTTCGTATAGCTCCCGTATATGGGTCAAATCCTCATTCTGGATGTCTGCACATCGTGTCTGTATCATCTTTTTACTTTTTATGGCAAAGATAGCATGAAACGGTTGCATTACAAAACAGGAGGTGATTTTCGTGACCGCCGCTGCGCTGCCAACCACTTGCCGGCATAAAAACGGCCACAGAGTTTTGTCGTTCATGCCGCCTGCCCGGCACACTCTTCCTGCGGGCTGGGTTCGATATTGTAACATATATTCTCATTTCTCTCTCCTACAACGACTTTATATGATGGC
Organism: uncultured Porphyromonadaceae bacterium; assembly: GCA_900542255.1. Taxonomy (GTDB): domain Bacteria; phylum Bacteroidota; class Bacteroidia; order Bacteroidales; family Barnesiellaceae_A; genus Barnesiella_A; species Barnesiella_A excrementipullorum. The sequence goes on along the minus strand of UQMR01000007.1, from coordinate 42,432 downwards.
CCTATCAAATTTCCTCGCCAAAAAATGTTTTTTTACCGATAGGGTCATAAATTTGAAAAAATATCGTTTTCAGGCACTTCTTTCGTCACTTATTCATTGCATTTATAAAAAAATAATTTTAACTTTGCGGGAAAGAGTCGGAGATAAAGAATTTTAATATAATATACAAACCAACTAATATCAACTAATATGGGACATCATCAACTGGACTCATTGGACTATAAAATCCTGAAACTTATTGCATCCAATGCTCGTATCCCTTTTCTCGAAGTAGCTCGCGAATGCAATGTATCAGGCGCTGCTATACACCAACGAGTGCAGAAACTTACTAACCTTGGTATTCTCAGGGGGGCCGAATATACCCTCGACTCGAACAAAATCGGGTTTGGCACATGTGCTTATGTAGGATTTTATCTGCAACAACCGGGCACATTCAATGACGTGGTAGAGAAATTACGCCAAATCCCCGAGGTAGTAGAATGCCATTTTACCACTGGAAAATACGACATGTTTATCAAACTTTATGCCCGCGACAACAGCCACATGCTCGAAATTATCCATAAAAAGCTGCAACCTCTGGGGCTCGCACGCACCGAGACGCTTATCTCTTTCAAAGAGGTATTCAAGCGTCAGCTGCCTATCGAAGACATCACAGTTGAGGATGATTGAAATATTCTGCCGGTTATAAGGCAAAACCAATAACTACAACGGTTACGCTGTACGGTGCGATTTGCAATATCGCCCGACAGCGTATTTTATTTCGATATATTATGGAATTTTCAATACAAGAGCTGTACCGCAATGCCGTTGCCTGGGCCAAACATGCCGGAGAGATACAACTGGCCTCTTTCAGAAAGAAAAACCTGGGGATAGAGACAAAGAGCAATGAGCACGATATTGTAACATTCGTCGACAAATCATGCGAGAGTTATCTGCTGTCACAGATTGCCGAAAAATACCCCTCCCATGCCGTTCTCGGCGAGGAGACGGGAATGCACAAGAAAGAGTCGCCGTTTCTTTGGGTGATAGACCCGCTCGACGGCACGACCAATTACAGCCAGGGGCTGCCTCTATTTTGCGTCTCGATAGGCCTGCAATATGAAGGCAGAACCATCATCGGCGTAGTGTATGCGCCCTACCTCGACGAGCTATACACGGCCGTAGCGGGCGAAGGTGCATACTGCAACGGGAAACCGATACATGTATCGGAGAAGTGCCGGTTAGACCGGTCGGTACTATGCACGGGATTTCCTGTCGACAAAGACCACAACCCCGATAACAATCTCGACAACGTGGCGCGCATACTTCCTCTCGTAAGAGGCTTGCGACGGCAGGGCTCGGCCGCCTATGACTTGTGCTGCACGGCCGCCGGTTTCCTGGATGGTTTCTGGGAGATGGGGTTGTCGCCGTGGGACGTCTGTGCCGGGGCTCTAATAGTCAACGAGGCCGGCGGTGAGGTACGCTCCTTCCGAAATGACCGCAAGGTTGCCATTGCAGCCGGAGCTCCTGCATTGCTCGACTTATTCTTCCCGTTGCTTGCCAACCGGCCGCCGCAACAAGGAGAGCATGAATAGGAAAAAGGGGCGAGATTGCATCCTTACACCAAAACGAGGGGGGCACCGGGTCCCAATTATCGAGGATGTAAGCTTATAATTTGAAATCTGAGTATCCCATGAGAGTGAAAAAAGGGTCGTATCAAGCTCAGTATGGAGCAGTGATGCGACCCTTTTATGGGTTATACTTACAATTTCCAACGTTCGGAGAGGTGCTTTGGACTCCGACACTCTCCCCTTGCCGTCGTGCGGCTCACGATGCCGCGGGGTATCTTATTGCTTCTTTTCGGCGCCTATCTTTTCGAGAATGCGCACCATGTGTTGCCAGAAACGCTCTACGGCCGGTATGTGCATGCGCTCGTCGGGCGAATGTACGCCTTGCAGTGTAGGACCGAACGATATCATGTCGAGGTGCGGATATTTCGTGAGGAACAAGCCGCACTCCAATCCGGCGTGTATGGCAAGTATGGCTGGTGTAATGCCAAAGAGCTCTTCATAAGCCTCTACTGCGACATCCTTGATGTGCGAGTGCATGTTGGGCTTCCAGCCGGGATAGCCGTCGCCGTGCGTAGGCTCTGCTCCGGCCAGCGCAAAGACGGCCTCTACCTGATGTGCTATATCGTACTTCTCGCTCTCTACCGAGCTGCGTTGGCTTGTGGCTACTACGATTGTATTGCCTTCGCGCATCTTCACCGAAGCCAGGTTGGTCGATGTCTCCACCAGCCCCTCTATGTCGCGACTCATTGCCACGACTCCATGAGGCGCTATGTAGAGTGCTGTCACAAGATTGCGCACCGTGGTTTCGTCTATCACTTGCGCGGGAGCATCGGCACTCTCCATAGACGAGCCCGTGAGGGCGTCTACGCCGCGCAACTCATCTTCAACCGTAGCGATGAAGCAGTTGAAGTCGACACGCAGTTTCTCCTTATCGGCCTCGGGTACACCCACTACGGCATACGCCTCACGCGGAATGGCGTTGCGCAGGTTGCCGCCGTCTATTTCAGACATGACAAGGTCGTATTGCTTCATGCTCTGCCACAGGAAACGGGCAAGTATCTTGTTGGCGTTGCCCCTGCCCAGGTGTATGTCGCTTCCCGAGTGACCGCCGTTGAGCCCCTTTATATTGAGGCGTACATAATGATAACCGGGCTTGGCGGGCTGCAACGTATAGCGGAACGTCGAGGTCGTATCTATACCGCCGGCACAACCTATGAAGAGCTGTGCATCGTCTTCGGAGTCTAAGTTGAGCAATATGTCGCCGCTTATGAGCGAGCCGTCGAGATTGTTGGCCCCTGTCAGCCCGGTCTCTTCATCGACAGTGAAAAGAGCCTGCAACCGGCCATGTTTCATATCGGGAGCTATCAGAGCGGCAAGGGCGGCTGCCATACCGATACCGTTATCGGCACCCAGCGTAGTACCGCGGGCACGCACCCACTCGCCATCGATATATGTCTCTATGGGGTCGTTTTCAAAATCGTGCTCCACATCGCTGTTTTTCTCGCACACCATATCCATGTGGGCTTGCAATATTACGGTAGGGGCTTGCTCGCAGCCGGGGGTGGCAGGGACTGTCATCACTACGTTGCCTATTGCATCGGTGGCTACCTCAATGGCGTGCTCACGAGCGAAGTCCAACAAAAATGCCCTGATTTTCTCCTCCTTCTTGGAAGGACGGGGCACACGCGTAATAGCATCGAAAATCTCCCATACTAACGCGGGGTTTAGGTCTTTTACTTTCATAGCTTTTCTATTTTAATTATAGCTCCGCAACCGCTAACGAGTGTAATCGCGGAAAAATTTATGTTAATTTCACGCATTAATAAATCTCCGAGCCCAAATTAGCTTGTCCAAAAGATACAAACATTGATTCTCTTTCATATCTTTGCAGCGCATAAGCGAAACAAGGTCACACACAATACATGCCTTTACATGAATGCACACACTGACCTTCGGCTTTACGAATACAAATATAACGATTTATGTTGAATACCATACTCTTTACAGCACTTATTATCGCAGCGGCTGTAGTTTTACTGGGAATAAAGGTGTTCTTTGTCAAAGGCGGCAAATTTCCCGACACGCACATAGGCCATAATGCCGAGATGAGAAAGAGAGGTATTTCATGCGCATCTGCTACCGATGCAGAAGAGCGCAACCGTAAGAGTCTTGCCGATTACCTGTCGAACGAATAAAAAACTAAAATAGATTATACAGAGAATTATGAAAAAATTTTTCACCGCTCTATGCGCCTTAGCTATTATCGCGTGTTCTTTGCTGTTTGTCCAATGCAAAAATGCCGGGCAACAATCGGTCAGCGTTGCCAATTCCAATGACACCTCTTTCGTAGGCAACGGACGACAACTGCCCATCGCATATATCAATACCGACACGCTCCTGCAAAAATATAACTATGCCCAGGATTTGCAGAAGAAACTGCTCGACAAAGCAGAGAACGACCGCGCCAACATCAATAGCCGCGCCGCTTCTTTGAGAAAGGAACAAGAGGAGTTCCAACGCAAATACCAAAACAACGCCTTCCTCTCTCAGGAGAGAATGCAGCAAGAGTATGAGCGGCTTGCCAAAAAAGAGGCCGACCTGCAAAGCTATGCGCAACGCCTCGACAGCGAGAATATCGCCGAGCAACAGAGAACTCTCATAGAGATAAACGACTCTATAATGTCTTTTATCAAGGAGTATAACAAGACTGCCGGATATGAAGTCATTCTCAACAGCGCCGCCACGCTTTATATCAACCCGGCATACGATATCACAAACGAAATCGTGACTCTCCTCAACGAGCGTTACAAACCGGCTCAATAAACCCGATATTCCATATATCCATTATAGAACGAGGGCGACCCGAAAAATCGGGTCGCCCTCATCTTTTGTAATATCGCTATTGCACGCCGGCTTAGCAGCGGGGCTGCCATGGTTATACCAGATTGCGGAAATAATCGATGGTACGCGACAAGCCATCTTCGAGAGTCACCGTAGGCTGCCACCCGCCGAGCTTGTCGTGTGCCAGCCTGATGTCGGGCTGACGCTGGTGCGGGTCGTCGGCCGGCAGGGGCTTGAATACGATACGCGAATGCGACTTCGTGAGGCGCAACACCATCTCGGCAAGCTCGAGCATCGTAAACTCGCCGGGATTTCCTATGTTGACAGGCCCTATAAAATCGTCGTCGGTTTGCATCATACGTATCATTCCCTCTATCAAATCATCGACATACTGGAAGCTGCGGGTCTGCATCCCGTCGCCATATATCGTTATATCTTCGCCTCGCAGAGCCTGCATGATAAAGTTCGATACCACACGCCCGTCTTGGGGGTGCATGTTGGGACCGTAGGTATTGAATATGCGGATGATTTTGATGCGCACATTGTTCTGCCGGTGATAGTCCATAAAGAGCGTTTCGGCGCAACGCTTTCCCTCATCGTAGCACGAACGGATGCCTATCGGATTGACGTTGCCCCAATATGACTCTACCTGCGGATGCACAAACGGGTCGCCATAGACTTCGCTCGTCGAGGCCTGCAATATCTTGGCCCGCACCTCCTTGGCGAGCCCCAGCATATTGATGGCTCCCATCACCGATGTCTTGATAGTCTTTATGGGATTGTATTGATAATGGATGGGCGATGCCGGACAGGCCAGATTATATACCTCGTCGACCTCGGCATAATAGGGATTGATTACATCGTGACGCACCAGCTCAAAATGGTCGTTGCCGATGAGCGGCCTGATGTTTTCCTTGCTGCCTGTGAAAAAGTTGTCGAGGCATATCACATCATTTCCCTCATTCAATAACCGGCGGCACAAGTGCGAACCTATAAACCCGGCTCCGCCTGTCACCAATATGCGCTTCTCACTTCTTTTCATTGTCTCTGTTTTATAATATAATTGCAATGCCTGCGCCTGTTGCCTCGTTGCTCTCCGGCGCGCACTGCAAGCATGCAAACTTACGGAATTTTCGCGAATAACCCCGCAAAAGAGATAAAAATAGAGCTGTCTGCCTCTATTTTCCCGCGCAGGTTCCGCGCCGCACGGGACCTTCCGGCGCCCTTTCTGGCAGAGAAGATGACCTTTATCGAAACTGGCCGACTTCTATGCGTTGATTGCTGTGTGTGTGAAAGCAGCCATAGGCTATAACAACCGCTTATCACAGCCATTTCTGCCATACAGACAGGAAGCGGGGCTGTGGCATAACAGATTTTGCCACAGCCCCGCGCCCGAAAACATCGGATATTACAGATTATAGCGGTCTAATTCTGAGAGCTTGTTGTAGTACTGGTACTCTATCAGCAAGCGGTCTTCGTCTATACTGTTGAGTTGTGCCATGTCGGTCATATACTCCAAGAGTGAGATTTGCCCGCCTTGCAGCGCCTTCATCAGGAGCGTCCTGTTATCTTGCTGTTTCAGCAGTTCGTAGTCTTGCAGGGCCGATTGCAACGCCGTCACTTCGCGGTAGAGTTGCGATGCCTCGGATGCCTTCTGCACAGCCGCATCCTCGGCCTGCCAGGCTTGTGACAAAGCGCGTGCGCGCTCGGCTTTCACCTCGCTGCCGGTCTTAAACAGCGGCAGCGAGATGCCTACGGCAAACCCGTAGAACATATCGCCCACTTCATAGGCTTGCTTATATCCCAGCTCGAATTTGGGAATCCAGCCTTGGCGGGCTACCGAGAGTTGCATTTCGGCCATCTCCTGTTGCTGTCTGAGGAGTTGTAACGATGCGTCTTCGGCCTGCCATACCGCTACGGCCTCCTGCTCGGTGGCAGGGGCTGCTATAACGGGATATTCTGTCAGCATGTCGCCTCCTACGGGCAGGTCGCTGCCTCCGTTGCACGCTACCAGCGAGGCGATGGTGGCCGTACGCTCGCTGTACAACAGTTTCAGACGGGTGGTCTGGCTCAGCCGTTCCAGCTCTACCTTGTTGACCTCTATACGGTTTGCATCGCCCTCTTCGAGGCGACGGTTGTAGAGTGCGGCAAGCGTATCGGCTATGGCAACCCGCTCGGTGACGAGTGCGATTTGTTTATTGAGATATACCAATCTGATACACAACCCGCGTGCCTGCAAGAGGGTGTTTTGCAGGGCATATCGCACCTGACGGTCGCCCAACGTCTCCTGCGCCCGGGAGATTTTGTTGCGCTGTACATACAACGAAGGGAAGTCGAAGCCCTGCATAATGGAGAATCCGTACTTGTTGCCGCCGGGGATGTGTTGCTCGCCCCAAAGATACTCGAAGTCGAAGGTGGGATTTTCGAGGCTGTTGGCGGCCGAGAGGGCTGCCCGGTCGGCAACGGCCTGCTCCTGCACGGCCTTTACGCCCATGTTGTTGGCAGCGACGCTCTCCAATATGCGCTCTATGGGTGCTTGTGCCTGCGACACCAAGCATACGCCCCACAGCATGACGCCTCCTAATATATATCGTTTCATACGTGTTCGTTTTTACGGTTCATCAAATAATATACTATCGGTATGACAAAGGCATTGAGCAACGTAGAGCTTATCAGCCCGCCCAAGATGACTTGCGCCATAGGGCTTTGTATCTCGTTGCCGGGGGCATCGCCGTTGACGGCCAACGGTATCAGTGCCAATGCCGACGAGAGGGCGGTCATCAGGATGGGATTCAAGCGGTCTATCGACCCGTGAACGACAGCCTCGCGCAGCGACATTCCCTCCTCGCGCAACGTATTATAGCACGAGATGAGCAACATGCCGTTGCGGGTCGCTATACCAAAGAGCGATATGAAGCCGATGATGGCAGGGATGCTTATCTCGCCGGTCGTGAAACGGAGGATAAACACGCCTCCTATCAATGCCAACGGCAGATTGAGCAGGATGACACCCGACTGCGACGCGCTCTTGAACTGGTGTACGAGCAACAGGAATATGACTAATATAGAGACCATAGAGGCGACGGCCAAGATGCGCGATGCCGCCTGCTCGCTCTCAAACTGCCCGCCATACTCTACGTAATAACCTTCGGGGAGCTGTATCTGCTCATCGACCTGCCCGCGTATCTCATCGACGACGCTGCGCAAGTCGCGCCCGGCCACATTGGCCGATATGACTATCTTGCGCTTCACATTCTCGCGATTGATGGTATTGGGACCTGCCGCCGAAACAATCTCCGCCACTTGTTGCAGAGGCACTTTTCCGTCGGGGGTATCTATCATCAGGTCGCGCAGTTTCTCGGCCGTGTCGCGGGCATCGTCACGTACCTTCACCGTAAGGTCGAAGGTGCGGCTCTCGTCATAGATTTGCGATACGACCTCGCCGGCCAGCGCCACATTGACAAACTCGGCAAACTCGGGCATCGTAATGCCGTATTTGGCCAACAAATCGCGGCGAGGAACAATGCGCAGCTGCGGCCGCTCTACCTGCTGCTCGATGTTCAGGTCTACGACGCCCTCTATTCCGCCGGCCAGCTGTTTTATGTGGTTGCCTATGGCATACATCCTATTCAGGTCTTCGCCAAAGAGCTTGATGGCTATCTGCGACTTTGTTCCCGACAACATGGCATCGATGCGGTGCGATATGGGCTGCCCTATCTCGACGTTGACGCCCGACAGGGTAGAGAGCTTGGCTCTTATATCGGCTTTCACCTCTTCGTGCGAACGCTCTTTCAGCTCAAAGGGTGCTTCCAGCTCGCTTGTGTTCACACCGAGAGCGTGCTCGTCGAGCTCGGCACGACCTGTCTTGCGCGCTACCGTCTTTATCTCGGGAACTTGCAAGAGCAACTCTTCTACCTGACGGCCTATGCGGTCCGACTCTTCGAGCGATATACCGGGCAGCGTGCTTACATTGATGGTAAACGACCCTTCGTTAAACGGAGGCAGGAAGCTCCGCCCCAGCGTAAAGAAGAATACCAGCGCTACGGCCAGCAAGCCTATTGTTGTGCCCAAGATAGCTTTGTAATGCGATAACGCACTGTCGAGCGCTTTGTGATATATGCGGTGCAGATGGCGTGTCAGCCACGGCTCTTTCGAGGTTTTCAGCGACTTGTCGCTGCCCAGCAGATAACTGCACAAAACCGGGGTAAGCGTCAACGCCACCACCGTAGATGCCACCAAGGCTATAATAAATGAAATGCCTAACGGCTGCAACATGCGGCCCTCCATCCCCGAAAGGAAGAAGAGCGGCAGGAAGCTCACGATAATAATGAGCGTAGAATTCAAGATAGGCATACGCACCTCTTTCGAAGCCTCGAGCACCACATGCAACACCGACTCGCGCTTCTCGGGCGGCAGCAGCCGGTTGGCCCGCAACCGCTTGTATACATTCTCCACATCGACGATGGCATCGTCTACGAGCGAACCTATGGCTATGGCCAAACCGCCCAGACTCATCGTATTGATGGTAAAGCCCATGGCATCGAGCGCCAACAACGACACTATCATGGACAAGGGCAGGGCTACCAGCGATATGATGGTGGTGCGGGTATTCATCAGGAAGAAAAACAGCACGATGACGACAAATATCGCACCCTCTATGAGCGAACGTTGCACGTTGCTGATAGAGTTCTCTATAAAATGCGACTGCTTGAAAATATCGGTCGACATTTTTACGTCGGCCGGCATATTTTTCTGCAAATCGGCGAGAGCTGCCTCTACCTTCGCGGTAAGCCCTATCGTACCGGTATTGGGCTGCTTGGTGACGGTCACCAATACGGCAGGCTTCGTCTCTACCGATGCCATGCCCAGCTTGGGCGACTTATCGGCTATCTCTACATCGGCAACGTCCGACAATACGACAGGCATACCGTTTATGCGTTTCACTACGGCACGCCCTATATCCTCGACATTGGTTGTCGACACGGCGCCGCGCACGATGTATTCGTTGCCATACTCATAGAGCACACCTCCATTGGCATTGGTATTCATATTGCGCGAGGCGGCCAGCACTTCATTGAGTGTCACGCCATAGTGACTCATGCGCACAGGGTCTACCGATATGCGGTACTCCTTCATCTCGCCTCCTATTACCGTCACTTGGGCAACACCTCCGGTAGCCAAAAGGCGCGGACGTATCGTCCAGTCGGCCAGGGTGCGCAAGTCGCGCATCGAGGTGGTATCGGCCGTAAGCCCCACTATCATCATTTCGCCCAGTATAGACGATTGGGGCCCCATCGTGGGGGTTCCTACTCCCTCGGGAAGGGTTTCGCCCAGCAGAGCGAGTTTCTCCGATGTTATCTGCCGGGCCAGATAGATGTCGGTACCCCAGTCAAATTCTACCCAGACCACCGAGAAGCCCGTAGTCGACGACGAACGCACGCGGCGTACATGAGTTGCTCCGTTGACGCTGGTCTCTATGGGGAATGTCACCAACCGCTCTACCTCCTCGGGAGCCATGCCCGGTGCTTCGGTCATCACGACTACCGTAGGGGCATTGAGGTCGGGAAAGACATCGACCTCCATGTGCGATACGCCATATAAGCCTATGAGAAGTATCAACGCCGAGACCACAACCACCAGCAGACGGTTGTGCAAGGAAAATTCAATAATCTTGTTCAACATGGCATGGCGGGTTTAATGGTTGTGCGAATGCCCCTCGGGTATAACGCCGCTGTTGGCGGCTAACTTCACGCGATAGACTCCTTGTGTCACGATGCGGTCGCCGGGTTTTATTCCGTCGAGTATCTCCACCCGGCTGCCGTCGCTCGCGCCCACTTTCACCTCTACCTTCTCAAAGCTGTTATCACAGACCTCCCGGTAGACAAAAAAGAGACTTTGCTCCTCTGTGAGTGCTTTTACCGGTAATGTCAGGACGTTCTCGCGTCTCTTTCCCAGCAGATATACCTCGACACTGGTGCCGGGTACGATAGATGCACGGTTATCGAAATCGAATATGACCGGCAGGTAATATGAGCCTCCGCCGGTATTCCTGCCATACGACAGCAGCTTGCCGTTCATTTTGTCGAGCTCATACAGGGTATCGTCGTAGGAGGTAGCGAAATTGGCTGTCGTTATGCCCGGCAAGTATGAATAATAGCGTTGCGGAACCTCGGCCCGCAACTGCAAGCGTTTGTTTTGCGCAATGGTCACCAACGGGGCTCCGGCTTCAACATAGTCGCCCTCTTTCACCCACAGTTGCGTGATATATCCGTTCTTGGGAGCTTTTACCTGAGAACCGCTCTTTGAACCTGTGCCTACGGCTTCGTATGCCAGCCGGGCTTGTTCGTAACGCTCACGGGCCTGCTCATACTCTTTTTGCGAGACGATTTTGTCTTTTACCAACGACGAAGCCCGGTCATAATCGGCTTTTGCCGTTTCGTAGGCAACCCGTGCGAGCTCGGCTGCATCGCCTGCTCCCACATTGCGCGAAGAGAGGGCAAAGAGCTCACTTCCGGCTTGCACGGCCTCGCCCTCGACCCATGTGGCGGCATAATGTACCGTACCGGGTTGCGATGCCACCACCGTAACCTCATCGCCGGGAGCGCCGGTCACGCTGCCCGTACAGTTTATGACGGTCCGGAAATGGCCGGGTTGTACCTCTTCGGTAGCGAGCCCTATCGCTTCGGCTTCGCCGGGTTTCAGCGAAATAGCCCCTTCGTGCTCATGGGCGTGAACTTCGCCGCCATGCTCGTCGTGATTATGTTCTTCGAGTGCATGATTGTGCTGCTCCTCGGCTACACCATGCTCGTGATTTTCGTGCCCGCTGCCGGCGCATCCGGCCAACAGATAAGCGCACGAAAGCAATATAATGGAAAAATGTTTTTTCATAATTATCATAATGTTATGTATATGCGACACCGCGACATAGAGCCTACGGTATATCTCACCGCAAGTCTCTTTGCTGCCATCGCAGAATGAAGAAGGATATAAACAGGAAATGTTCCCTTGCAGGGAAAAGCCTATACAGGCATCATGCCACGTATGCCGGGGGCGCACGCAAGCCGCACAGCGTACACACTGCGCACATGCAACAATGCACCTGGACTATATAATAGGGTATGATAGAATGCTCGTCTACCTCGGGCAGCTCCACGCAGCCCCATAACACGGCTATCATCGGCGCCATTCCGTCTCGGTCGTTACCATGAGAGCTTATCGATGAAGTGTTCTGCAATGCCTGCATCTTCAAAGGGCAGTCATTGCAAGTCAACGGCTCATCGGTGTCGTGCGACGTATCTTCCGAGGTGTTATTCCCGAGCAACAGGCAGATATGCCCGTCTTCGTGATGATGATGCGGCAATACCATCGTCACCAGCCCTACCAGAGAGGCCAGCAATAGTGATATGATGGCGATATAACGTTTCATGTGTCGCATCGGTCTTGTCGGAACAAAGTTAAACATTCTTACCGACAAAAATCCGATTATAACTTTTTTTTGCTTATCCCTCCCACCGGGATATTCACAAGCTCTCATGCGACAGGACAACACTCTGCGCACGCCTATCCGATACGGCTAATCACAAAAATACAACCGGAATATCGGCACCCCGCAGATTCGGCGGCAATAGAAGTATGTTTTGAATTAAATTCTGAAAAGATATAAAATTAACGCCCGCTACACTTGTTATTATATAGGCATTTGCTACTTTTGTAACGCTTTACAAAATGCTTTTATAAACAATAAATATAACTTATCATGGCACTGAAAATTACAGATGAGAATGCAAAAGAGCTCATCGGCTCGGGGAAACCCGTTGTAATAGACTTTTGGGCAGAATGGTGTGGTCCTTGCAGGCAAATTGCCCCTATCGTAGACGAACTGGCTACGCAATACGAGGGACAAGTTACCATAGGGAAATATAATGTAGACGACGACTCTGAGCTGAGTTCCGAGTTCGGCATCCGCAACATACCCACTCTTCTTTTCTTCAAGGATGGCAAATTGGTAGACAAACATGTAGGCTCTACCAATAAAGCAGCCCTCGAAAGCAAGGTGAAAGCACTTCTGTAAGATTGCCCGCCGTCGCTTTACGAGCAGCGCAAAAGTATGTACGTCTTACAGGGCTGTGCGTGAATATTCCATTCGCCGCAGCCCTGTCCTTTTTGTGCCAAGAATTTCTTTAACGCACCCTATTTTGATTTATCGCAAGAGATACATATCTTTGTAAATTGACTTGCCGGGCAAGGAATCTGCGGCTACGCATGCAGCCCAAGCAGGCAGTCTGCCACTATCATAAAAACGAAAATTCAATCATTACCGCTATGGAAATACTGAAAACCTCTTTTGCAGGATTATCCCTCAGAAATCCTCTTATCGTAAGCAGTTGCGGGCTTACCAACAATGCCGACAACAATGCGCGCCTTGCACAAGCCGGAGCCGCAGCCATTGTACTCAAATCGGTTTTTGAAGAACAAATCATCCGCGAATCGCAACACTTTGCACAAGCCGGAGCCCATACCGAAGAGGCCGACTACATGCAGGAATACCTGCAAGCCGGTGTACTCAACGAATACATCACACTCATCAAAGAGAGCAAACAACGCTGCAACATACCCGTCATTGCCAGCATCAACTGCAACACACCGGGCAAATGGGAATATTTTGCCAAAGCCATCGAGGAGGCCGGTGCCGATGCCCTTGAACTCAACGTCATGAGTATCTCTACCGACATAGAGGCTCCCTACGGCGACTTCGAGCAACGACACATAGAGATTCTCAAAGCCGCCCGCAAAGAGACTCGCCTGCCCCTCATCATAAAACTGGGCAACAACCTCTCGAACCCCATCCGCCTCATCAACATGCTCTATGCCAACGGAGCGGCAGCGGTAGTCTTGTTCAACCGCTTCTACCACCCCGATATAGACATCGACAAGATGGAATATACCGCCGGGCATATTTTCAGCGAACCGGCCGACCTCTCTAACGCCTTGCGCTGGACGGGAATAGCCTCGGCCGCCGTAAGGAATGCCAGCATTGCCGTATCGGGCGGTGTACAAAACGGCAAAGACATCGTCAAGGCCATCCTGGCCGGAGCTACCGCCGTAGAGGTGTGCAGCGCCATATACCGCCACGGTGACGAGTGGATTGCAACGGCCCTCGACGAGATAGAGGCATGGATGCGCCAAAACAACTTCGACTCTGTCGCCTCTTTTGCCGGAAAACTCAACGCCAAAGACCCTGCGCATGCCGATAGTCTGGAACGCACGCAGTTCCTCAAATATTTCGGTTCGCACCTATAAACCTATCCTTACTATATGAACACCGCTATTGAAGTAAAAAACAACATCTGGTGGGTAGGCGCCAACGACCGCCGCACCCACCGCTTCGAGAACTACTGGCCGCTGCCGAAAGGAGTCGCATATAATGCTTATGTGGTAAAAGATGAGAAAATCGCCCTCATCGACACCATCGAGCAAGGTTTTCTCAACGACTACCTCGAAAACATAGAGACTCTTTGCGACGGCGCATCGCCCGAGTACCTTGTCATCAATCACATGGAACCCGACCACTCGGGCTCTATCAAAGCCATCATATCGCGGTATCCGGAGATTACCCTCGTGGGCAATGCCAAGACATTCCCCATCCTCAACAACTACTACGGCTCACACTGCCGCACATTGGAGGTGAAAGAGGGTTGCGAGATATGCCTCGGCAGCCGCTCGCTCACCTTCTACATGGCGCCCATGCTGCACTGGCCCGAAACGATGGTTACATATATTGCCGCCGACAAGCTGCTTTTCAGCGGCGACATATTCGGCGCTTTCGGCACACTCGACGGAGGCATATTCGATGACGAGCTCGACCTCGACTACCTCGAAGAGGAGATAAGCCGATACTACTCGAATATCGTCGGGAAGTATGGCATGCCGGCCCAAAATGCCCTCAAAAAGCTCGCGGCACTGCCCATAGAGACCATCTGCGCCACCCACGGACCTATATGGCGCAGCCACATCGCCGACATTGTAGAGAAATATGACAAATGGAGCCGTTACGCCACAGAGCCCGGCGTGGTAATCGCGTTCAGCTCCATGTATGGCCACACCGAGAAAATGGCCGACCTCATCGCCCGCTATCTGCGTGCAGCCGGCATACGCCACATACGCATCTACGACACCTCCGAGACGCATCCGTCGTATATCATCAACGATATATTCCGCTACAAGGGCGTCATCTTGGGCAGCCCCGCCTACAACGGCCACATATATCCCACGATGGAGACGCTGCTCAACGAGCTGACTCACATGGGTATCAAGAACCACTACGTGGCTTTCTTCGCCAACAAGACTTGGGGCGGAGGCGCACTGAAACACTTCAAGGAGTTTGCCGAAGCTATCAAATGGGAAGTCGTTGACGAACCTTGCGAGGCGTGGGGCGAACCCAAAGAGTGCGATGCCGACCACTGCCGTCGCATTGCCGAGGCCATGGCTGCCAAACTGTTGCAATCGTAATCACAACTCATATTACCCTATTCACGCGGGGCTGTGACGGAAGTTTCATTCCGTCACAGCCCCGCATTTTTTGCGACCTCTATCCTGCCCCGTGCAGGTAATACAAACGACAGCGCCTCACGCTTGGGTTATAAAACCGCAACGGCAACAGCCGAATCCATACCGCCCCGGGAGGGATTGCATAACATCACCACACCATCTTGGCCGTCATCGGCCGGCCTCCTGTCGAGGTAAGGGTAACGATATATGCACCTCGCGGCATATCGCCCATAGGCAACACTGCGGTAGTAGCTCCCGCGCGCAAGGGTACAGCCAGCACCGTTCTACCGGCGGCGTCATACACGGCAATCTCTGCCCCCTCGCCTGTCTCGGGGAAGAGGGCTGCAAGATTATCGCCATCGCGGCACAATTCGATGTGCTGTTGCGCTGCTTTGGGAACAAGCTCACTGCTCGGGTTGCGATATATCTCCTTGCCATTGTCGGTGACACACAACAGCGTATAGGGTCTTCCCTCGTGCTTCATCCGCGTATAGCCTATGCCTTCTATCCACTCGGCCTCGTACGGGTCGGTTAGTGTCAACAATTCTATATGGAAACCATATTGCCAACCGTTTTGCAACAAAAAATAATAATCGAGGTTATCGACGAGGTATTCCTCGCTTATCATCCCAGCCAAGTCGCTCATGGCTATCTTGTAGCTGCGACGGGGCTCGCCGGCCACGGTAACACTCTCTATCGCAACGATATCTATCTGCTCGCCGGTGACTGCTATTTGAGAGATACACCCTTCGTCGGGTTCTACGGCATAGGGGGCATAGTTGAAATACGACTCATTGCCGGGTTGCCATGCGTAGCTGAAATAGGGAATCTCCTCGCCTTCACCCCGGGCATAGATGACATTGAGCGCTTGCGTGCAAGTACTCCCCAATCCTACGTATCGGGCGATGCCTTGCTCTGTCTCTCTCAGAGTAATGCCGTTCCACGAAACATATCCGGGATGCCCGGCATCTTCTTCGCACCTTATCGACAACGTATCGCTGCCTATATCGCCTACGAACGTCCACTCTTTGGAAGCCGTGAAGGTAGGCTCATATGTTCCGCCCTCTGCGGTAGAAACGGCTGCTGCCGGTTGTACAAGCCGAGGTTGAGCAAAGGCCGGTTTCAGCCCGGCCGATGTCTGTGGCTCATCGCCGGTGACCGTATTACGGAATATCACCTCACCGCCATCTGTTACGTAAGCAAGGGTATATAGCCGGTACTCTTCGCGGTCTATCTTCATATAGCCTATTCCTTCGACCCACGCATCGGAATAGGGCTCAGAGATTGTGCCCATACCCGAAAATATTTCCCTGTCATACCTGTGTGACCCGCCTTTCGCATCGGTAGCTACGCCTATGCCCTGCGACTCCAAATTGTACCGGCAGCGCATCTCGCCCGATATCTCCACACTATCTATCGACAGGACTTTGACCCTCTTTCCATACGCACGCGAACAAATACCGGTACATTCGTTATATACAGACAATATCACGGTAGTATCTCCCGGCTGCCAATTATAGTCGAAATAGGTTACATCCTCGCCTTCTATCGTGAAACCCAATAGGGCGTATAAGTCTGAGGCGCCATTATAGATATTGGGAGCCAGCATTTTCACCGTCGAATCGGTCTCTTTCAGCTCCATGCCTGCCCAAGAAAAATAGTCGGGATAAAGCTCCTCATGCCAAGGTTCTTCACATTTTATCCGCAACGTATCGCCTTGCTCGTCGCCTACATATACCCACTCTTTGGAGTCGGTAAAGGTGGGTGCAGGTATAACGCCGGCAGCCATGATTGCCGCAACCGAGGCCGCCGACAAGAGCATCGAAATAGTAATTGTTCTTTTCATAACCCATCTAATTAATCTTATAAGACCATATACATGTTTTTAATCCCTTTGCGCAAGTATAGAATATTATTGTCACACATTTTTCACAGAAAACGAGACTCTGAATCGACACTTTTCACCTGTATATCTCTGTCTCTACGTGAAATGACAAATTGCATAGAATCATGTTCCCAAAAGAGAGAATCATTAACAGACATTCTGATAGAGCCACCGGGCGTGATTCTCATCTCAGACATTGTTGAAAAAACAAAGCATAAAACTGTTGCAAAAAGGAGTGTTTCTCATGGTTCCAAATTTTTAAATCAATAATCGCAAATATATTATTTTATATTCAAAACGCGAATATAAAAGATGAAAAAAACTTAAAATTAGATACTATCTTGTAGATACACAAACCCAATTATCCATATTTTCATCCGTTCGACAGCGAAAGTCCCACACAAAAAAAACAAAAATTAAGTCATTCACACATAAACTACCGATTGGCAGTATACATCACATGTAAGCCATTGGATGAGATTGCAAGGCTGGGCTGCCCGGGTTAAAAATACTCAAATCTGCTCTGAACATTTGTCTTATTATCGCTTTTTATGATTTAGCATCTCCTTTCTACCCTTTGGTGAAAGGAAATATATTGTACATTTGCATAAACGTAACAGGCAAGAGTATGAGAAAAAAACTATTATGGCTCTTTTGCATTGCCGTGATGTCATGCGTTACAGCCGCGGCTGCCGGAAAGGCTGAGCTGACTTTCGAAGAACCGTTATACGACTTCGGCCGGGTGGATGAAGAGGGCGGCGAGGTGTCGCACGACTTTCTCTTTACCAACACGGGCGACGGGCCGTTGGTGATATATGAGATAAATACCAACTGCGGGTGCACCGAGGCTCAATTCCCGCAAGCCCCTATCTTACCGGGCGAAAAGGGGAAAGTCTCCATCATCTTCGCGCCAGAGGGCAATCCCGGCGAGTTTGCCAAGGAGATTATCGTAAAAAGCAATGCCCGCAAGAAAAAAACACGCCTATACATAAGGGGGGCTGTATTCCCCAAACAATAAGATTGCATTATGAAAAAGAGTTTTGTCATAGTATCGGTATGCACGGCTTTGGCATGGGGCGCAGCCTCGGCACAACCGGTCATGGAATTTAAAGAGAGAAGCCACAACTTCGGCATCTTCGACGAGGCGATAGAGACCGTAAGCTACAATTTTGAGTTTACCAACACAGGCAATGAGCCGTTGGTGATAAAAAACGTACGCACCACATGCGGCTGCACGGCTTCGGAATATACGCAGACGGCCGTGGCTCCGGGAGCCAAAGGCTCTGTGAAGGTCTCCTATAATGCCATAGGGCGACCGGGGCGTTTCAGCAAGGGGATTTACGTGTATGCCAACTCGCAACCCGAACGTACCATACTGCGCATTACGGGCGAGGTGGTGAAAGGAGACCATCCGCAATCGGTGCAGTATGCTTACAAGATAGGGAACCTGAAACTGAAAACGTTGCATGTACCCCTCTCGAAGGTTGTAAAGGGTAAAACATCGAGCGGATTTATAGAAGTTATCAACGCTTCGCAAGATACCCTCTGCCCGACGGCAGCTAACCCGCCGCGACACATCCGTGTACGCATGGTACCCGACACCCTGCTGCCCGGCGAAGAGGGCCGTCTCGTTGTTACTTACGACCCCGATGCAATAGACGACTGGGGCTACCGCCGCGACGAATTTGCCCTGACCGGGGTTACTGCCGACAACAAACCGCTCCCGGAGACCGATTATAATACCGTAAACGTATCGGCTACGATTACCGACGATTTTGACAGCATGAGCGCCGAAGAGAAAGCCCAGGCTCCTATCCTGGTAACAGGCAAGAAGATTGTAGATTTCGGTATCGTGACGGGCAGCAAGAGAGTGCAGCAAATCGTCTACATCGCCAATGTGGGCTATTCGCCGCTGGTCATCCGCAAAGTGCGCAACGAGAATGCCGTCATAACGGCCAAACCGAAAAAGACGACGCTCAAACCGGGACAATCGACGCAACTCGTCATCGAGATAGACCCGAAACGCGCCCACTCGAACCTATTGCTGAGCGACATTTACATCGTGAGCAACGACCCCACGAACTCGTCGCAACAGATACGTATAACCGCCGAATTTCAATAACATAAAACACACAGAAAAATGGAACACCCCGAGAACGAATGCCGTTATGAAGGCCTTACCGTAAACAAAGGCATCGAACAGCCGCCGTCGATAAACCCTTACTTCAAACGCACGCAACGCCGCAAGCTATATACCGCAGGCGAATATGTAGAGGGCATCATCAAAGGCGACGTATCGATGTTGAGCCAGGCCGTCACGCTGGTCGAAAGCAACCTGTATGAGCACCGGACGCTCGCCCAAGAGGTGATAGAGAAGTGCCTCCCGCACACATGCCAGTCGGTGCGCATAGGTATCACCGGAGTACCGGGTGCCGGCAAAAGTACCTCTATCGACGTTTTCGGGCTACACGTGCTGCGCAAACCCGGCAACAAGCTCGCCGTACTCGCCATAGACCCCAGCAGCGAACGTTCCAAGGGCAGTATCCTCGGTGACAAGACCCGCATGGAGAAGCTGGCCGTACACCCGGCGGCCTTTATCCGCCCCAGCCCATCGGCCGGCTCGTTGGGCGGTGTGGCTCGGAAAACCCGCGAGACCATCGTGCTTTGCGAGGCGGCAGGATATAACAATATCTTCGTCGAGACGGTGGGTGTGGGACAGAGCGAAACGGCCGTACACTCGATGGTAGACTTCTTCCTGCTCATACAGCTGGCCGGTACCGGCGACGAGCTGCAAGGCATCAAACGCGGCATCATGGAGATGGCCGACGGCATCGTGATAAACAAGGCCGACGGCAATAACATAGAACGCGCCAAGCTGGCACAGGCCCAATTCAGGAACGCGCTGCACCTCTTCCCGCTTCCCCCTTCGGGATGGACGCCCAAGGTTCTCACCTACTCGGGATACTACGAGCTGGGAATAGACGAGATATGGCAGATGATAAACGACTACTTCGACTTCGTGCATAAAAACGGATACTTCGAATACAGGCGACAAGAACAGGCCAAATACTGGATGTATGAAACCATCGACGAGCAACTGCGCAACAATTTCTATAACAACCCGGTTATAAAAGAGATGCTCGAAGAGAAAGAAGAGCGCATCCTCGCCAATTCGCAAACGTCGTTTACTGCCGCACACGATGTTTTGGAATACTATTTCCGCCATAAAGAGCAATAGCGGGGCATAGCGGCCTTCCCGAAAAGAGGCTGTTGCCGTTGCGGCAGACAAGGCGAAACGACCCGCCGCAATTCCCGAATGAGAAAATAGGAGACAACTCGGGCATAAAAAGCAAGCATACGCTTTTTTATGCCCGATGTTTATATTACCTTTGCACGCCCGTTATGGGCAACTATCTATCACACTGCAATGGGAGTTGTACCCAAAGCTCAAAAACTACATCAATTTCGGGATAGCCAATGAAAGTACTGAAATTTGGCGGTACCTCGGTAGGTACCGTAGAAAGCATCAAGAATGTAAAGAAAATCGTAGAGCAATGCTGCGAGCCGGTTATCGTGGTCGTATCGGCACTGGGCGGCATTACCGACAAACTTATTGAGACGGCCAACAAAGCCTGCAACCGCGACGAAAGCTACAAGGAGAACATGCAAGCCATACGCGAGCGACATATGCAGGTAATCGCGGGCGTGGTACCTCAGACTCATCGCAATGAGATAGAAGATAGGACGGGCAAGCTGCTCGACGAGCTGGAAAATATATACCACGGAATTTTCCTCATCAAAGACCTCTCTCCCAAGACGCTCAATGCCATCGTAAGCTACGGCGAAAGGCTCTCGTCTACCATCATCAGCAAGGTGATAAAAGATGCCGAACTCTTCGACTCGCGCGAGTATATCAAGACGGTGCCCCAGTTTAACAAGCACATCGTAGACTTCGATACGACCAACCGCCTCATACGCGAACATTTCTGCCGGCTGCCCCGCGTAGCCCTGCTGCCGGGATTTATATCGGCCGACAAAAATACCGACGATACCACCAACCTGGGTCGTGGCGGCTCGGACTACACGGCTGCCATCCTTGCGGCCGCCCTCAATGCCGACAAATTGGAGATATGGACCGATGTGGACGGCTTCATGACGGCCGACCCGCGCGTCATCAACTCGGCCTACGTGATAGACCACCTCTCGTTTACCGAGGCGATGGAGCTTTGCAACTTCGGTGCAAAGGTGATATACCCGCCTACGATATACCCCGTGTTCCACAAGAACATACCCATCGTTATCAAAAACACGTTCAATCCCGATGCTCCCGGCACGCTTATCAGCAACACGGAGCAAATCTCTACGGGGAAAACCATCAAAGGCATATCCTCTATCAACGATACAAGCCTCATCACGGTCACGGGTCTGGGCATGGTAGGTGTGGTAGGTATCAACTCCCGCATATTCAATGCCCTGGCACGGTCGGGCGTAAGCGTCTTTCTCGTTTCGCAGGCATCCTCCGAGAACAATACCACTTTTGCCGTGCGCAATGCCGATGCCGACCTCGCCGTAGAGGTGCTCAACAAAGAGTTTGCCACCGAAATCGCTTTGGGTGAGATAAGCCCCGCCCGGGCGGAGAAAGGGCTTGCCACCGTAGCTATCGTGGGCGAGAATATGAAAAATACGCCCGGTATCGCCGGAAAACTTTTCGGGACACTGGGTCGCAGCGGTATCAACATCATCGCATGTGCACAGGGTGCTCAGGAGAAGAACATCTCGTTTGTCATAGAGAGTAACAGCCTGCGCAAGGCCCTCAATGCCATCCACGACTCCTTCTTCCTCTCCACCACGCAGGCGCTCAACCTCTTTGTCATGGGCGTGGGCAGCGTAGGCGGCGACTTGCTGAAACAAATTGCCAAGCAACAGAAGAACCTGCTCAAAAACAAGGCTCTGAACCTGCGCGTCGTGGGTATTGCCAACTCTAAAAAATGTATCTTCGACCGCAACGGCTTGGAGCCGGAGCGATACCAGGAACTGCTGGAAAAATCTGAGACGGCCTCGTCGCCCGAATACTTCAAAGAGCAAATCCTGCAAATGAACATATTCAATGCCGTCTTTGTAGATTGCACCGACAGTGCCGATGTGGCGGCTCTTTACTACGACCTGCTCGACAACAACGTGTCGGTGGTGGCAGCCAATAAGATAGCTACCTCGGGAAGCTACGAGAGCTACACGAAACTGAAAGAGGCCGCGACACGGCGCGACGTAAAATTCCTCTTCGAGACCAACGTAGGCGCAGGCCTCCCCATCATCAACACCATCAACGCCCTTATCAACAGCGGCGACAGCATTCAGCGCATCGAGGCAGTCCTCTCCGGCTCGCTCAACTTTATCTTCAACACCATCAACGAGCAGACGCCGCTGAGCCGTGCCATAGAGATGGCCCGCGAGGCCGGATACAGCGAGCCCGACCCGCGCATAGACCTCAGCGGGCAGGATGTCGTGCGCAAACTGGTCATCTTAACCCGGGAAGCCGGATACATCACCGAACAGAGCGATGTCGTGTGCAGCCAGTTTATCCCCAAAGAGTATTTTGAAGGCAGCCTCGAACACTTCAAAGAGCAAATCAAGAATTTAGACGACGACTTCGAGATGCGCCGCCGCCAACTCTCGGAAGAGGGGAAACGGATGCGTTATGTCGCCTCTTTCGCCAACGGGAAAGCCGAGGTGGGATTACAGGCCGTAGACAGCCGCCACCCCTTCTACCACCTCGAAGGCAGCAACAACGTGATACTCATCACTACCGAACGATACAAAGAGTATCCCATGATTATCAAAGGATACGGTGCCGGCTCGGCTGTCACGGCAGCGGGTGTCTTCGCCGACATCATAAGCATCGCCAACATACGATAATGAGCCGCCTCCGCCTATTCACACAGATACTCCTCGCCATCGCCTGCGTTGCGGGGATGGCAGGCTGCACCCCGAAGAACGAATACCGGGTACTGAACGGAGCGCTGCACACGCCGTATGCCATCAAATATGATGCCACGGAGAGTTACGACGATGAAATACGCGCGCTCTTGCAGGCCTACTATCACTCGATAAACCCGTTTGACAGCACCTCTATCATCTCGCGCGTAAACCGCAATGAGGCTGTTGTCACCGACACCATCTTCCAGTCGGTCTTTGCAACGGCCATTCAGGTAGCACAAGATACCGAGGGGGCGCTGGATGTAACGTGTTCGCCTCTTATCAACCTGTGGGGATTCGGATTTGCCAACGACAGCTCGGCTGTTACCCAAGCCCGAATAGACAGCATTCTCGCATTTGTCGGGTACGAAAAGGTACGCATCGACTCTGCCGGATATCTCCATAAGGACGACCCTCGCATACAGCTCAATTTCTCGGCATTGGGCGATGGTTGCAGCTGCGACCTCATAGGCCGGTTGTTGGAACGGCACGGTGTGAAGAACTATTTGGTGGAGGTAGGCGGAGAGGTGCGTTCTTCCGGCGTCAATGCCCAGGGGAAAGGCTGGCGCATAGGCATAGTAACCCCCGAGGAAGACCCCGAGGGTATCAACAGCGACTTGCAGGCCATTGTATCGCTGCAAGGCACCTACGGGCTGGCGACATCGGGCAACTACCGCAACTTCCACGAGAAAGACGGGCATAAATACGGACACACCATCAACCCCCGAACCGGCTATCCGGCCGAACAGGATGTGCTGAGCGCCACCGTCATTGCCCCCTCGTCTATGGTTGCCGATGCCTACGCCACGGCCATCATGGTGAAGGGACGCAAATATGCCGCCGAACTGGCACACCGCCATCCCGAGATAGCCTACTACCTCATATACAGCCTGCCTGACGGGACGATAACAACGGAATACTCGGCCTCGTTTGAGCCGTTTCTGCTTCCGTAACGCACCTGCAACCGTCTCACTGATACCGCCCTCCTCCACTTGCAGGATGCGCAGAGATGCCCGCTCGGGGGAGATGCCCTATGGGCGCACACAGAAGAGAAGCAGGCATAGGAGAGCATATTGCAAAATCTCGCCTTTTTGCCTAAATTTGTGGGCATGAAACATAACTGCCTTACTATCGGCCTGCTTACCCTCGCGGGAACATTTATCGCATGTACCCCGGACAGCAATACGCTACAACCGCAAACCGGTTACCTCATCGTCATGGGCGAAGACTCGTGCCGCAACATCTCGTATAGCGACGAGCAACGCTTTGCCGCCCCCTTCCGCAACATGTCGCTATACTACAACGGACTCGCTCTTGTATGCGACTCGGACGCCCTGTATGGCTACGTCAATGACAAAGGCGATTTTGTCATCCCTGCCCGTTACAACCGCGCCACGGTATTCAGCGAAGGTCTTGCATGGGTGCATAAGCGCGGAGATATGCCCGGGGCCATCGACGACGGAGGCCGCGTGAAACTCTCCCTGCGCGACGCCGTGGCGGTAAGGGCTTTCCACGAGGGACATGCAGCTTTTGCTACCGTCAAACGCGGAATCACTCTTTGGGGATTTATCAACAAGAAAGGCGAAGAGACCATAAAAGCACGCTTCAAAGCCGTGAAGAACTACTGTCAGGGGCTTGCCGCCGTACAAGACATCCAGTCGGGATTATGGGGGTACATCGACCTCTCCGACTCACTACGCCTCCCCTGCCGCTACCAAGAGGCCTGCTCCTACGACGAAAAAGGTACAGCCCTTGTACGCGATGATAAAGGCTACCTCGTCATCGACCGCAACGGCATACCGCTCACTATGCTGTCGTCTTATGAGATAGTTATCCCCGACGGCGAGTATTATCGCGTATGTTACAACCGGAAATGGGGTTGGTGCGACAGAAACGGCGCCACCGTCATCAAACCGTGCTACGACGACTGCCGCTCTTTTGGCAGTGCCCCGCTGGCTCCGGTACTCATCAGAGGAAAATGGGCATACGTAGACCGTAACGGCAACATCGCCGTAAAACGACAATTTGCCGATGCCTATCCCTTCATAGACCACCATGCGGCCGTGAAGGCCGGCACCGTGTGGGGATTTATCGACGAGAACGGCCGATATGTCGTCAATCCGCAATACAATGCCATACCGGCCGACTACCTGCACCAAGCGCTGGGCGAAGGGAGTGTCTTTATGACCCTCGACCTTCCCCGCAGATAGACGGCAAACGGAGACAGACGGTACAAAAAGACAACGAATAACATCCCCCAATCGGGCCTTGCACCGCACAACGGCAATAGGCCCCAACCCGCTTTCGGCAAAGAGCGGCTTTATGTGGCATGGTACTGACCGGGCCACCCATTGCCCCATCTTACCCCCCAAAGGGGCACAACCACAACAACAGGCCACTGCCGGGAATTTTCTTATACCCTTGCATGCGAAAAATAGAGCGCAGAAGCGCCGATATATAAAAATATTCGCTACCTTTGCACTCCGTCAACCACACACAAGGAGTGATGCTCGAGTGGTTGAAGAGGCACGCCTGGAAAGCGTGTATACGTCAAAAGCGTATCGGGGGTTCGAATCCCCCTCACTCCGCAAATTGAGAGAGTATCTCAATAACACAAACGCCTTGCAATTTTTGCAAGGCGTTTGTGTTATTTCAGCCCTCAAAAACCACTAAAAGGCTCTCTGTTCGGTCCGAATTTCCTTATTCCCTGATTTCTATATTCAGCATCTACTTCGATTGAACAATGCCATCACGCATTTCCATACTTATATGATAAGTTATCCTATATTCTTACCTTCTTCAATCCTTCCAAATATTATCCCACTCATCTTCAAGCTGAACAGAAGCCAATGGATTTACAAATTCAATGTGCTTACTTGACGCTTTTACCCCTACTCCTTCGAGCCATGGACGAGGGATAAGTATATTACCATTTTTGCTAAGATGCTTATTTCTTTGATATCCTGTCAGATACCACTCCTCAGATGCAAGAATCAGATCGATGATTTGTTTGCGGGAAAGAATAAAAAAGCGGAATACGGGTTGTAATTCCGTGCCCGAAACATCTACAAATATCCACGGAGAATCTATTTTACTCTCAACAAACCTACGCCCTTGCGCCATATCAACCTTACCTTCCTTATCAAAAAATGGAGCATGGCTCATTCCTACATGAAATGCGCCTCCGGTTGTAGTTTTAACTTGAATAGTTCTTATCATTCCTGTTTTGTTGTTACGGCAGAAGATATCATACCCATTCACGTTATTAACTGTAAAATTGGCTATTGCAGCATCGTGACCCAACAACAATAGCCGCGAAAGGACTATATATTCACCTATTGCACCCTTATTCTGATTCGAAATATTTTTCATACTCTTCTACTCATATTTTTATACATATAGGTGAACTTTGACAAGATAATAATCTTCTCAAGCTCACCTATATTTTATATAATAACATCACAGGAAGGGTCTGCAATCTATTGCAGAACGTCTCTTTGCACTCCAGTGTCGGCCGGCATTGCCGATTCACTGCCATACAGAAGAGGTATTGTTACTCTTCCTCCCCGCCATCCTTGCCGGCGTGTTTCAACACCTTGGCATCGAGATAGAACACAATCTCTTCGGCAATATTGTTGCAATGGTCGCCGATGCGTTCGAGACGACGTATGATACTGATCAGATTGAGGCACTCGGTAGCACGCTCGGGAACTGCTTGCAGATGCTCGGCAATGATAGGTACCGAAGAGTGATTGAGCTCATCTACCCGATTGTCCATCTCGAAAATGGTAGTAGCTATCGCCGATGACTCTTGGTCGTATGCCTCGCGTGTACGGCGCAACATCTCCTTGCCTATGGTTATCATCTCTTTGATACCGGTACGCTCGAAGAGCTCGGCCTCGATATTGATATCGGGATAGTCTATGACAAACCGCGCTATGCCATCGCAGAAGTCGGCAATACGTTCGAGGTTGGTGCTTATCTTCATGGTAGAGAGTGTAAAGCGCAGGTCTAAGGCAACGGGATTATAGAGGGCGATGATGTCCTCGCAATCGCTGTCTATTTTCAGCTCGAAAGCGTTGACGCGCTTTTCGCGACAGGTCACTTCACGTGCCATCTCTTTGTCTAACGAAAGGAGTGCTTCTCCGGCACGGTTGAGTTGCGAGCCTACGAGGTCCCACATGTCGAGCACTTCTTGTTTGAGTCGCTCCAATTCTTGCTGAATGTATATCATAACGGTTACAGTTTGTTACTTCCCCGCGGGAAGTGGTTGATGATTGACTTTTTTCGAACTACAAATTTATGCAATAGCCGCCGTGCAAAGGCTACGCCTGCGTTACAGTTGTGTTACGAAGGCATTACAAGGCCGGGGGTCATTCGTCGGCAGGGTGCGTAAGCGCCTGCATGATAAGGGCCTCTATTTCTTCGGCCAACTCGGGATTATCGGCAATGCACTTTTTGGCCATGTCGCGGCCTTGCCCCAGCTTGGTGTCGCCGTAACTGAACCATGAGCCGCTCTTCTTGATGATTCCCTTGTCTACGCCGAGGTCTATGATTTCGCCCGCCTTGGAGATTCCCGAACCGAACATGATGTCGAACTCGGCACGACGGAACGGCGGCGCAACCTTGTTTTTCACAACCTTCACGCGTGTCTGGTTGCCTATTACCTCATCGCCATCCTTGATTTGCGAGATACGACGTATGTCGAGGCGAACCGAGGCATAGAATTTGAGGGCATTACCGCCGGTTGTGGTCTCGGGATTGCCGAACATGACGCCCAGCTTGTCGCGCAACTGGTTGATAAAGATGCAGGTAGTATTGGTCTTGCTGATGGTTGCCGTGAGTTTCCGCAAGGCTTGCGACATGAGCCGTGCTTGCAAGCCCATCTTAGAGTCGCCCATGTCTCCTTCTATTTCGGCTTTGGGGGTAAGGGCTGCAACTGAGTCTATGACCACTATATCTACGGCCGACGAGCGGATGAGCTGCTCGGCTATTTCGAGTGCCTGCTCTCCATTGTCGGGCTGCGATATGAGGAGATTCTCTACGTCGACACCCAACTTCTCGGCATAGAAACGGTCGAAGGCATGCTCGGCATCGATGATGGCGGCAATACCGCCGGCTTTCTGCGCCTCGGCAATGGCGTGTATGGCGAGGGTGGTCTTACCCGAAGACTCGGGACCGTATATCTCTATAACACGTCCGCGAGGATAACCGCCTACTCCCAGCGCAGCATTGAGCCCTATCGAGCCGGTGGGTATCACGGCAATCTCTTCTACATGGTCGTCGCCCATTTTCATGATAGCGCCGCGGCCGTAGTTTTTCTCTATTTTGTCCATAGCAGCCTGCAAGGCTTTCAGCTTCTCGCCGGAGACGGGAATGCGCCCGCCGGGCTGGGTTGTTTTGTTTTCTTCGCTCATATTGCTCTATGTTTATTTGTTATTTACAAGTTGCAGTATTTGCCGTACGTGGTCGGCTGTGGTCACCTTCTCTATCACGTGGGTTATCACGCCCTGCTCATCGGCAATGAAGGTGGTGCGCACGGTGCCCATATAGGTGCGTCCGGCCATCTTCTTTTCTCGCCATACGCCCAATGCCTGGTTGAGAGTGGTCTCGGTATCGGCGATAAGGGTAAATGGCAGGTTGTGCTTGTCGGCAAACTTGCGATGCGACGCCGGGCTGTCTTTGCTCACGCCTATCACTTCGTAACCGGCCTCGCGCAGGGCTTCATACCCATCCCGCAAACTGCATGCCTCGGCCGTACAACCGGGCGTGTTGTCTTTGGGATAGAAATACAACACTATTTTGCGACCTGCATAATCGCTGAGTCTCACTTCGTTGCCGTTGGCATCTATTCCCAATACGTCGGGGAGTCGGTCTCCTGTTTTCATTGTATTCACGTATTTACTTTTACAAAAATAGCATTTATTTGCGACTTTATGCAACACGCAGGGGATATATGCTGCATTTATTTTCTACAAAGATAGGCACACGGATGTGCACAAAAACGTACATGCAAATATAATATCTGTTAAATTACCATTTATCTGCATACCGGAGTATCGGGGTCTCCCGGATGCCTGCCCCACTCTTCTCCTCCCTGCCTTACCAGCCCTCCCGTATCGCTCTTGAAAACAAAAAGGGAAGCTGTAACAGCTTCCCTCTTGTATACTGTGCGGTTCTTTTTATTTCTTCTTACCGTAGCGGCTCATGAACTTATCTACGCGACCAGCGGTATCGACAAGTTTCTGTTTGCCCGTGAAGAAGGGGTGTGAAGAACTCGTGATTTCAAGTTTTACCAACGGATAAGTCTCGCCATTTACCTCGATGGTCTCTTTCGTAGCTATTGTGCTACGGCTGATAAAAATTTCTTCGTTCGACATGTCTTTGAAGACTACGGGACGATAATTTTCGGGATGTATTCCTTTTTTCATTGGTGAAAATTCTATATGGGTTTTACAATATCACCACGTTGGTAGGACGTGATATTCGTAATGGCTTGCAAATATAGGCACTTTCTATCTTATGGACAAACTTTTTCGCCATTTTTTCTCTTACATAATATTTTATGTTGTCGAAGCATCATCTCTATACCATGCGGAACCCCTTCTACCCTATCGGCATCGCACAAGCGAGCTACTCCTCCGGGGCAAGGAAAGTATGCTCTATGCGCTCCAAAACGGCAAGCAAGTCGGGTACCGTTTCGGCACGAAGCATCTCTATGCGGGTATCGCGGAACGAGGGTATGCCTTTGAAGAGCGGTGTGGCTGCCAGATGCCGCCTGATGTGCGTAATGCCGCGCCGCTCGTCGAGACGTGCCACGCTCTCGCGCAGCTGCCGCCGTATCACCTCCATGCGCTCGTGCACCGTCAGGGGTGCCGGGCATACGCCATCGCGCACATATCCCTTTATATCGCGGAATATCCAAGGCGCCCCGATGGCGGCACGCCCTACCATGACACCATCCACGCCATAACGGTCGAAGCATTCGGCGGCACGCTCGGCGGTCGTCACGTCGCCATTGCCTATGATGGGGATGTGCATGCGCGGGTTGTTTTTCACCTCGCCTATCAGAGTCCAGTCGGCCTCGCCGGTGTACATCTGGCTGCGGGTACGCCCGTGTATGGTCAGAGCCGCTATGCCGCAATCTTGCAGTTGCTCGGCCAGCTCTACGATAATCTTCGAGTCATGGTCCCAACCCAACCGGGTCTTCACGGTGACAGGCACCTTCACGGCATCGACGACCCCGCGCGTAATAGCCAGCATCTTGGGTACATCGCGCAACATGCCGGCGCCGGCGCCTTTGCCGGCGACCTTCTTCACCGGGCAGCCGAAGTTGATGTCTATCACATCGGGATGTGCCTCCTCGCAGAGCCGGGCTGCCTCTATCATCGACTCGGGGAAGCGGCCGTATATCTGTATCGCTACGGGACGCTCGGCATCGACGACGTGCAGCTTGCGCTGTGTTGCCGCTATGTTCCGCACCAAAGCATCGGCCGACACAAACTCGGTATATACCATGTCGGCGCCAAACTCCTTGCACATCAACCGGAAAGAGGTATCGGTTACATCTTCCATGGGAGCCAGCAGCACGGGACGCTCGCCCAAATCTACGTTTCCTATCTTCATGCTCTTTTCTTATTTCGTTTCATTCCAGCACAAGCAGCGACCACTGCCGTGTATCCATGATATCGTCGGCTACGGCCTGCATCTGCTCTACCGTCACCGCCTCTATGCGCTGCGCCTGTTCTTCTTGCGACAGCACACTGCCATAGCGCATATAGCTCTTGCCCAAAGCCAGTGCAAGGCTTTCGTTATTGTCTTCGGCCACAAGGAGCTGCCCGCGATATTGTTTCTTGGCGACAGCGACACGCCACGGTGTCAGCCCGCCATGACGCAAGCGCTCCATCTCGCCGGCAATACGCCGCAGACAGCGGCCTACATACTTGCCGTCGGTACCGAAATAGACGGTGAAAAGCCCCGTATCGGTATAGTTTACCACCGACGACTCTACGGCATAGACATACCCCCGCTGCTCGCGCAAGGCTACATTGAGCAGGCTGTTTTGCCCGGGACCGCCTATCATATTGTTGAGCAACAGAAGGGCGAGCCTGCGCTCGTCATACAGGTCATAGGCACGGCACCCCCACACGACATGTGCCTGATGGGTATCGTAGGGTATCCGCTCGTCGAAGGGTACCACCGCTGCCGGACCTTGGCGGCTCTCGCCGCGCATACCGCAGGAAAGGTCGCCGAAGTAACGTTGCGCCCACTCTACGACCTTGCTCATCGGGGCATTGGCGTATGAGAAAAAGACCATCTCGCCGGCCTTATAACAACGGGCCATGAATGCCCGTGCCTGCATGGGCGACATGGCAGACAGCTCATCGGCAGTGCCCAGTATATTCCTACCCAACGGATGGCCGGCAAAGAGCCGGTTCTCAAACTCGTCATAGACAAGCTCCGAGGGTGTATCGCGATACATATCTATCTCTTCGCGCACCACTTCGCGCTCTTTCTCGAACTCTTCGTCGGGGAAGGTAGCATGCGCGACCAAGTCGCCCAGCAACTCCATGGCACGCTCGTGGTAGGCCGAGGGGTAGATGCTGTACAACACGGTCTCCTCCTTGGTCGTATAGGCATTCAGCTCTCCGCCTACGCTCTCCATGCGGGTGCGTATGTGGCATGCCTTGCGCCGTGCCGTCCCCTTGAAGATGGTATGCTCCACAAGGTGTGCCAGCCCGTTCTCGTCGTGCCTCTCATCGCGCGTACCGGCATTTACCGCCACGCCGCAATACGACACATTGCCACCCTGCCGGCAGTGTACCACCCGCAGGCCATTGGGCAATATGGCTGTCTCTATCTCGCTCATCTTCTTGCTTCGCCCCTCGCTCGTATGGTGCAGCCCTGCCATGCAGGGTTGCACGCCGAAGAGGGATACATTATAATACGGGAACTCGGCCTATCAGTGTATCGTCACCATCGTCGCCCCGAAACCATACTCGCGGAACGAGGCATCCTGATAGGTATATTGCTTATACTTGGTTCTCAACTCATCGACAATGGCGCGCCGCAACACGCCCTCGCCCTTACCGTGGATAAAGACGATGCGCTGCCCCTTGTCGTTCTTGTGCTCGGCAAGCACCCGGCGGAAAGTATCCATCTGCACCTCTAACATATCGCTGTTGCTCATACCTGCCGTAGTGTCGAGCAACTCGCCTATGTGCAAGTCTACCTCGATAATATCGGCCTGACGGCGGTTGGGCTTGCTCACATGGGGCTTGTCGGCCACGGCAGAGGCGCGCTTCTCGCTCATGGCACGCGCTACCTCCTCGGCATTCACCACCAACGGACGCACAGGCACATCGTTCTTCACCAAGTCAATCATCAAGGCTGCCTCATCGAAATAAACATTTTGTCTGAAACTATGCAGCTTATACAATCGCGTAGAGTCGAAGCGCATATCTACGCCGCCGGGGTTCTTCATCGTGAAATGCTTCCCCTTCTTGAAAGCCACATACTGGAACCCGATGCGCTGCAAGCTATTCACGTCGGCCTGCTGTATCTCCTCTATCTGCATTTGGGTGTTGGGCTCTATCACTCCGGCATAGCGCGTGCGCCACCCTTCGTCGTCGCGACTCATATAGGTAAAATAGAGGTAATAGTTGCTGTCGTTGACAAGACAGGCATCGTACGATGTCGTAGTGAGGTGCTTGGGTTCTTGCGCTATAAAGGCCAGCGATACATTCAACTGCTCGCCCTCGGGCGTCTCCTCTTCGGCATTGGTATGGCTCGACGCTGCCACCTCGGCCTCCTTGGCCTGATACTCCTCGGCGACAAAAGTAGTCTCCTGCACCGCCTTGCGAGTAGTACGCGGCAAAGCGGGCTCAACTACCACACATTCGCGCGACAGAATCGGGGTTTCAAAACCATCAGGCTCCTCGACGTATGCCATTTCACCCTCCATGCGGCGCACGATACCGCCGCCTACGGCATTCAAAAACCGTACTTTATCACCTATATTCAAATTTGCCATAATCGATATATTACTTGTGCCGAGGCCCACAGGCCTCTCACTCTATTTCAGATTGCAAAGATAGTGCAAGGCGGGGGCAAAACGAAATAATGCACC
Organism: uncultured Porphyromonadaceae bacterium; assembly: GCA_900542255.1. Taxonomy (GTDB): domain Bacteria; phylum Bacteroidota; class Bacteroidia; order Bacteroidales; family Barnesiellaceae_A; genus Barnesiella_A; species Barnesiella_A excrementipullorum. Next base: position 9,506 of record UQMR01000007.1, on the reverse strand, counting down.
GCTTTAATTTCTCTGCGCTACGCCGGTTTACATCTAATATATAAGAACAACCGTTTTCGGCAATATGCAGGGTTGAGGCTTGTTATCCGCAACAAGAAAAGCATTTCAATGCCAACAATCTCGACGGAAGCCACACCCTGGGAAACAAAAAAGGCTCGATTTCGTTTGGAAATCAAGCCTTTCTGAGGTGGTGCCACCAGGAATCGAACCGGGGACACAAGGATTTTCAGTCCTTTGCTCTTCTTCGGCTTCCGAAAGTTCGCTAACGCTCACTTTTGGAAGCAACCAGCTGAGCTATTGCACTTTATGAATCAGTAGAGTTGTAAAAATCACTCGTAATCTTATTGTCTACTCACCTTAGTTTATACCTCGGTTTACACAAACTGTAATTGTTAATAATTGTATTACTTATCTCATATAGATATAGTTGCCCTATATTGGATAGGTTCTCTATATTCCTGTTTATATCAGTATTCCCGTTTTGAGAATGTCTGCATAGAGAGGATTATTGGTGTCCTCTGTAAGTAGAACAGGCTCTATAAGATTGCTTATCTTACGTTTCAGTTTCCATAGTAATGGAGTATCTTCAAAGTAATCATCGCTCATTCGTTCCACCACAACAGCAATGTCTATGTCACTGTCCTCTGTATGGTTGCCTTTGCTGTATGAGCCATAAAGGTAAAGAGCCTTTAAGGGCAACCGTTCTGCGACCAAATCCTTGTATGCTTTCGCAATTTTAATCGCTTTCTCTATATTAACAGGCGTTTCATTCATTATCCAATAAAGCCACTACTTCATTTTTTAGTTTTGGCAGATGATTGATTACCATGCTCCAAAGAATATCTGCCGATAAGCTGTCATATCCATGAATGATATAGTTTCTTGCGTCCACTATTTTACGTGAATTGGTGATAGCTATGTTTTTGTCTGTCTTTAAGATTCTGTTCATGGCTTCACCTATAATCTCTATGTTTCGTTCAATGGCACGTCTAAGGCAGAGATTGCTGTAAAAATCATCAAACAACTTAGGCTTGTCACCAAAGAAACTTTCTATTTCTTGGGTGGCAGTCAGAATGTCCTGCAAGTGCTTCTTTATCAAATCATCCATATATCAATGCTTTTGTTGCGTCCACATTCTTTTTCAAATATGGATTCTTTATAGTCTGCTCTTCCAACAAGTCCACTTCCCTGCCAAACAATTCTTCCAAAGCGTATTTGAAATCAAAGTAATTATCGAAATAGTCGCTTACCTCTGCCTTATTGAAAGAAACTACCAAGTCCACATCGCTATTGTCATTAAAACGGTTGGTAAGAATAGAGCCGAACACAAACAACTTGTTTACCTTGTACTTCTTGCACAAAGCAACAATCTTCTGTATGTTGTTTTCTATCAGCTTCATAAATGGACCTGCTTATAATGCAAAGATAGCAAAGTTATGCCATAACTATGCTATTTATGAGGACTTTTTTTCTAATTCACCCTATAAAGTGAACTTTCTTCTAAAAAAGGTGCTATTTATTTGTTACTCGTATGTATTTCTCAATCTCTCCATTTACAGGCTCGTCTATGTTGTCAGCATAAATCCTTTGCCGTTTAAGTTGTTTTATAAGGCTGTCGTTGGATAGTTTGAGTATCTTGTAATGCTGCTCTCCAAAGCCATGATTATAGATAACCAAAGAATCAGATGTTATAAAGCGGTAGGTAAATTCACCAGTTTCAGGTGGGCAGTCAGCCTTACCGTTCTTGTAAAAGCTAAGAGTATCAAGAGCATTTACACAGACACCTTCATATTCTACCATTTTCCATTTGCCAACAATAAGATTGTCAATGGAAACAGATTGCTGCTTGTTGTCACAACTCCAAATAAGTAGCAAAGTAAGCATCGTAAAATAGAATGGTATTTGTTTCATCTGCATATCTACTTTTGAATTTTATCTGTTCTTAATTATAGTAAGAACTTTTTCTTGACTGTCTATATAAATAGAAATTTGTTCAAAAAGGTGTCAGCAAATATCATCCCATAGAACTGTCTGAATCATTTTCTTACCACACACAGGACAATCCTTATCCCATTTCTGCATCTTGGCTTTACAACATTCTGATAATGGAAATTCTCCGGTTTGTTCCTTTTCATAAGGGACATTAATGCTCTCCACCTTTTTACACGCAGGGCATTGAAGTTGGATATAGTTGTATTCAGAGAACAACCTACCACCCTCTGACAATCCATCTATGGTATATCCACAATCGGGACATTCGTATTTATAAAAAGAGTGTGACATATGAAGCTTGTATATTATCAATTATTTGGGTATATCTCCGTTCTTATAAATTTGCATCAAAGCTCTGATTATAATGTCTATAATAGTTTCCTTGTCCGCTTCTATCGGATAATGAATAATTTTATAATATTGATAATGAAGAATTATTTTGAACCCTCCACAATGTTCAACCCAATTATTGAAATCAGTATTATCTTTAAAGAAGATGGGAAGTACACTATTTCCTCTTACACGATTAAACCATAAGGCAACATATTCACATTCTTTGTAATAGTCATTTTGCAGGCCATCATCCATATAGGATGTAATTTGGCCATAATACCAATGATAAAACCATGAATAGGAATATGGTGTAATTTCTTTGAAGTCCATTATGGCATCTGCAAATATTATACAAGGTGGAAATATTTCCGCAAGGAAGTCATCATAATGGATGCAAAGCTTTGAGATAAGCCAGCTTTTAATATAACACGGGTATAGATTCCCAAGAACCATGTAACACCTTCTATATCATCTTCACTCCAATTCATTTCACGTACATTCTTACGGGTAAATTCTACAGCCTTTTCGCATAGTTGTTCTTCCGTAAGCATTGAAAAATCTCTTGCCCACAGTTCTGCTTCTTCTGTGATACCCTTTAATGTATTGGGCTGATTGTAGCTGTCGCTCATTTCTGCTGACATAGCATAAATGGTTATCTCCATTTCTGTTGGCTTGTACATAGTATTAATCTTTAAAGATGTAATGCAAATTTGATTGATGAAAAAAGTGCTGAATGGGCTTTCTCCCCCTCCTTAATTATTTCTTGCTTGCTGAATTTAGGATGGTTTGATTCGTGTTGAATGACCAACTTCTGTATTGATTTGAGTATGTTTGATTTTAAATCAGAATTCCAAACAAGGTAAGCGTCTGTCATAATCAAGAAATCAAAAAACTCTTCGTCCGACAAATTCCCGTCATACCCCATTATCGGGGCATCATGGGCTAAAGTGATAAACCTTTCAAATGTGTTCAGATTCATAAACACAGAAATTAACCTAAATCGTCTGGCATCAATTTTTGCTTGACCCCCTATTGCCTTGTTTTGACATATAGAACCAAAATAGTAGGCATAAAGAGGAGAAAGATTTCCAATTTTGCGCATTGACATTTCTGAAAACATCAAAGTAGCTGCGAAACAATCATCTATTTCATTTGTAACCTGTATATTTTTGGCTACCTCATGAAAGAATTCTATTTCTTCTAATTTATTTAATGAAATGGCAGAACATATCTTTATCTGCTTATATCTTTTTATGGCGTCTGACAGTTTCATTTGTAGTATTATATTTATAAAAGTTGTCCGATAATCTATTTATTATTTTGGCACACATTTTTTTGAAAGAGCACACATCCCTGATTGCTGAATGTATTCTATTCCCCAATCATATTCTTTAATTATTGTTCCTATTGCCATGCATAGGCAATAAAGGGTTTCATCGCTGTGTTCCGCGATTTGTTGGTATTGCCCTTTGCCTACATAGACTAACTTGTCTATGACTTGCATATTAAGGCGGCAGTCTTTGATGTCTTGTAACTCGTCTGTGGACAACATTGGAATAACAGCTCTCTGTATGCAGGATTTAAGCTGTATCATTATTGGCATGTATTTGGCGAAATTGCCCATTACTGTTGATTGAACGGACAAGTAGTTACTTGTATTCAGCATAATTGTTTCAAATAGAATGTTTATGTCGATAAATTCAAAAGATATAGCGGCACTTGCTACAGCGGATAATATAATCTGCAACAGAAATCTCCATTACAACGTCTTTCATATTAGCTGTATCAATTGCTGTCAGCTTGATAGATTTAATTGAGTCATTTTCAACTTGTACGAGAGTCAAGGGATCGTTGCACTGCACTCTCCAATGTGAGAAGAAATCATAATGCCCATGAACGAAATTCTGCATTGCTCCACATTTTTGAATTTCTTCGATAGCATAGCTATAATTGAGTATCGTCATGATACCGCCAAAAGGACCTCCTTGGCGGATATAAACAGTTTCGTTGATTTGGGCTATAGAGACACCATCTTTTAATATCTCCACTACTTCAAATTCAAGGTTGTAGTTGCCCCTAAGAACGTCTTGTAGTTTTTCTCTTGCTGTCATATTTGTTGTCATTACAGTTGATAAAATGTGTCTTAGCTAAGGAAAGGGTCAATAATCTTCCAAATAAATGTCTATAAAGTCCGACAGTCCAGAACGATCAAGTTCAGCAGAAGATATTTTCATCCCAAACACAGTCATTGAAGACTGTATTGCCTTTAGATGTCCTTGAAGATAGTTGCCATAAACTGCGATGGAAGCAATCTTTCCGTCTATACCAGGGTAAAATAAGGTTCATTAATTCTCCATTTCGTGCCACTTCAAGTGCGTGTACACCTGCACGGATATCATAAGGATAGGATTTGATTGTATATGCAGCATAAGCCGGATGATTGCTGAATCCGTTGGCAATACTGTTGATACGCCGAAGGCTGTCATTATTTAAATGATTGTAAAACATGATACTTATATTGAATAGTTAAATGTTAAACAGTTATGCTTAAGATGGATGCCTTATCAATATGTGGCACTTATATTTTTGATGACATAATCTTCCATTTGAGGAATGGAAAAATTATTTCCAAACTTTCGCATTGCGTCATCTGTCAATTGAAAAAGTTGCTGCATAAAACTTTGAGTTAAGCTTATCCCTCTCATTCCTTTTGCAATTGACGCTATCATGCTATTGATGTTCACTACGCATTTTTCGTCTCTCGGCATCATATAATAACGTGCAATGGCCATCTGCACAAGAAGGCGGATGTTTTGTTCTGTGCCATATCCTGCCGGTGTTTTGATAAGTTTATCATGAAGACTTCTTCCTGACATTATTTGTATGAAATCTTCATCACTTAGGCCATAACGCGATCTGAGCAAATTAAGATAATTATGTTCATCAACGGTAAACACATCATTGCAGATATATTCTGCGGCTTGCCGTAGCGGGAGGCTGTCTGCGTATCTAATGCATTTTACCATCAGTGACTGGTCATAATAGAGTTTATAATACAATAATTCATGAAATATCACATTGATATGCCGCCTAACGTCATATCGGGAATCACAACTACCATAACCAAAGAAATCTTCTGTTGACATAGCATTTCCAATGTCCCTCATCCTCCGTTGGAACGGCTAAGTTATTAAATGCGAAAAGCGTGAGGACTGTATTTATGCTTATCCTCTTATCGGGCTTCTCGCATTGCCTATGGAGTGGATAAGCAACAGCCACTCACGCCATGCGAGTATATAGTTTTCCCTTTCGGGATAGTATATATCCGTAGCGTGAGCGTTGTTGCTACCCATCCTACTCCATATCCAATTTTGCGAGAATTCGATAAGAAGGACGAGTTCAATAACGCTCTTCGTTCTCTTATGTCTGACAACCTTTCGGAAGTCAATTACAAAGGTACGAAAAAGCGTTGAATATCTGCATCTAAATGAAATATATTTGATGATTTCTGCTAAATAACAGCATTTTAAATGAAAGGCCGATGTGCATCATCCAACACACCACTTTCCACTATCCTTTTACAAAGCTTATGTGAAGCTCTGTTTCTAAGGTCTGTCCCATAGCTCTCACTGCCCACCATTCTTATAATGGCAACAACAGTCCTTACTAAATTCTGCTGCAATGTACGATGAAAGTACCTTGTACTTTCGGCAAACCTTTCAGGATTCCAACCATAATCATTCAAGGCTCTTTCCAAGTCTTGTGCAGCCTTGTATTCTTGTGTATTCTGTATGTCCATTTTTGTATAGTTTATTACTATATTTATAAGAGTGTCAGGAATAAAAATCGGACACTCCCCATAATGAGGAATGCCCGATTGTCAGAAGTGAATCAATAAGCACTTAGCCCAAGAACCAAGCGTATTTCGTATCTCCATGCAGTGCATTGTTGATGCCTACCGCCACTTCCGTTGCATTCACAGCCCTTTGCAGATAGGTTAGCAATGTCTATGAAGTTAATGCCACCACAATAATAGGTGAATGCAAAGATGTCAATAGGGAATCTCATGTAGCGATTAGATGATTGGAATTGCAACACACGTTCTATGTCCGCTTTTGTCAAGGCTCGTTTGATAGTGTCTTGATGAAGCCTTGCAACTTTGAACTTCTTGAATGGATAGCAATCTGTTGAAACAGCATTTTCTTCCATTGCCACATTATAAATGGCTCTTAGGGTACGAAATCTTATGCCGATGGTATTCTCTGCCAAACGCTTCTCCCTTAAAAACTGCTCATAGCGTTTCAGCCAAGCCACATCCATTTCAGAGAAATAGAAATCAAGGCTGTGGCAGAACTCTTTAAGGGAGTTGTATAGCTGCTTGACTGATAAAGCATAGCTTTTACGACCTGACTTTATAAGAGAAGTGATGTGTTCCTGAAAGACATTTTCCACTGTCTTACGATTGGTGTGCTTTACATTGACTTTCTCCACAAGAGAGGTGGAGGTAAACTCTTGGTTGGTTGCTTTAAGCTCAATGATTTTAGCGGAGTATTCTTTGATTTTATCCGCGATGAGCATTTCAATGTACTCACGATTGGGGCAATCTGCTTTTGGTTCATTCTTGGAGAAGTCCCAATGTGCAGGATTCATGGATATGCCAAGACTGACATATTTCCGTTTTCTGTCTTTTGTCACTCTCAACATTAGAGGTGATTCATTGTTACTAAGTACTTTGGACTTGTAACAAACTGCTTTTACTGTAATTCCCACGGTTTACACGCTGGTTTACACAGATTGCGTATATTGGGGCTAAAACAAGGGGTAAAAACAACAAAAAAGAGAGCTACATTGCTGTAACTCTCTGATTATCAGTGGTGCCACCAGGAATCGAACCGGGGACACAAGGATTTTCAGTCCTTTGCTCTACCAACTGAGCTATGGCACCATCGTGTTTGCGGGTGCAAATGTAATAACATTTTTTGAATTACCAAAACATAGGATAAAAAAAGTGATGTAATGGGGGCATATTCTCATGGGACAGTGGGTGAACCGCTGAATGGATTGTATGAATGGTTCTAACGGATGGCCGCCTGCCATATCATGGCGGGATACGTTAGCCGCCGTCATGCGGCAAGGGAGTTTCTGCAATCCATTCCCCAAAAAAGTTTCGCGGGATACGGTCTTATACACTCCTCATCGCAATGCCGGTGAGAAATCGGCCGGTTGTCGCCCCCAAGGCCCGCACGGAGTAGAAGGTATCGCACGCTGTGAAGGTGTCGATACCGCACACCTCGATATGCGAGAGTTCTACGCCGCATTGCAGGAGCAGGTCGGTATTGGCAGCCGCAAGGTCGATATGCGCCTTCCCGGTGACCGCATTGCGCTGCATGATAGACGTATCGTCGAAACCCGCTTCGGTAAAACGGGCGACTACTTCGTCGCCTACCTCATAGGATGCTACGCCTATACAGGGGGCTAAGGCAGCGTAAAGGTGTGCGGGGTCGGTACCGTAGCGGCGGGTCAGGGTTGCCACGGTTGCACTCACAATCTTGGCCACCGTACCCCGCCATCCGGCATGTATGGCGGCTATGGCACGCGTATCGGGGTCGTAGAGCAATATGGGTACGCAATCGGCCGTGGCTACGGCAAGGGCTATGCCGGGAATATCGGTTACAAGGGCGTCTTTGTCATAGAGGGCGGCCTGTTGCTCGTGCCGGGGCATCGACAGGAGCTTCTCGTCCACAACAGCCACGGCATTGCCGTGTGTCTGCTCAGGGAATATAAGATGGGAGCGCGACAGCTCTAACGCCTCGCACAAACGGGTAAGGTTGGCCTCTATCACCGAAGTATCGCCCCCGGCATAGAGGCCGAGGTTGAAATCGCTGCCGGTTGCCGTGCTTCGTGGGGTGACAAAGGTGTCGACACCGGCCTGCCGCGACAAGTTATCGAAGCGGTAGAGCGTCAGGCCGTTGTGCGTAGTTGCGTACATTTACCACTCTTCCTCCCTGTCGAGGTCTGTATCATCTTCTTCCCGAGAGTTGCCCATGCCCAGGTCGTATTCGTCTTCGGCCGTCTCGCGGTGACGCTTGTCGAGGTCGCGGTGGGTGAAGGTGAGCACCCGGTTGCTCTCGTCATTGAGGGTTGTCCACAGCACATCTTTCAACTCATTCAGCCCCGTGCCTGTCACGGCCGATATGAATACGGCGGGGATGTCTTCGGGCAGATGCTTGCGCAATTTGCCGAGGTAGTCGTCGTCGAAGAGGTCGGTTTTGGTTATGGCCAGCACCCGCTGCTTGTCGAGCAACTCGGGGTTGAATTCGCCCAGCTCGTGCAGCAATATGTCGTACCGCTCGCGTATGTCTTCGCTGTCGGCCGGTATCATAAAGAGCAGCAGCGCATTGCGCTCTACGTGACGCAAGAAGCGCAGCCCCAGTCCTTTGCCTTCGCTGGCGCCCTCGATAATACCGGGTATGTCGGCCATGACAAAAGAGCGGTTGTCGCGATATGAGACGATGCCCAAGTTGGGTTCGAGTGTCGTAAAGGGGTAGTCGGCTATTTTGGGCTTGGCGGCCGATACGGCAGCCAAGAGGGTCGATTTCCCGGCATTGGGGAAACCTACGAGACCTACATCGGCAAGCAGTTTCAGCTCCAATATGATGTTGCGCTCTATGGCAGGTTCACCGGGTTGCGAGTAGCGCGGAGTCTGGTTGGTGGCCGAACGGAAGTTCCAATTCCCCAAACCGCCACGGCCGCCCTTCAAGAGGATGAGGCTCTCGCCGTCGTTGGTCACCTCGGCCAGGTACTCGCCGCTGTCGGCATCGAAAACCACCGTACCGCACGGCACCTCTATCACCTTGTCTTCACCATCTTTCCCGGAACTGCGGTTGGGACCTCCGTGCCCGCCGTTTCCGGCCAGCACGTGTCTCGAATATTTCAGGTGCAGCAAAGTCCACAGATTACGATTTGCCCGCAATATGATATTGCCACCTCGGCCGCCGTCGCCGCCGTCGGGGCCTCCTTTGGGCTGATATTTGGCCCGGTGCAGGTGGTTGGAACCGGCTCCGCCTTTGCCCGAACGGCAAAAAATCTTTACATAATCGACAAAATTAGATGCTGCCATATAGCGTAAATTATAATTTCTTGTGCAAAGATAGTGTAAACGGAAGCAATTTACAAAGCCT
>UQMR01000006.1 GCA_900542255.1 uncultured Porphyromonadaceae bacterium | reverse complement strand
CCCTTTCCTTAGAAAGGCAGGTCGTCGGTGGGATTTCCGCCTTCATTGCCGGGGGTTATGTTGCGGTTGCAAGGATATTTACAGGTGCTCTTTTGAGCCGATTGCTCCCTGAAACGTAGATTATGCAGAGGTGAGGCCTTTATATATTTGTAGGGCTGCGGCCCGAACTGATCTTCGGTCGCAGCCCTACAAATTGTGTATGGGTAGAATTTACTCGGCGGCAGGGGCTTCTGTCGTTGTCTCGGCAGGAGTCTCAGCGGGAGCTGTTTCGTTCTTAGCGGGTGCAGCACTCGTTTTCTTGGAACGACGTGTGCGGGTTGTTTTCTTCTCGGCTTTCTCTTTGAGCATATTTTCGTTGTAGTCTACCAACTCAATGAAGCAGGTTTTGGCGTTATCGCCCAAACGAGTTCCTGTCTTGAGTATGCGGGTGTAACCACCGGGGCGGTCTCCTATTTTGGTAGCTACTTCTTTGAATAGCTCGGTAACGGCATATTTATTCCCGAGGTAGCTGAATACGACACGACGTGAGTGTGTTGTGTCTTCTTTGGCTTTGGTGATAAGGGGCTCTACATAAACTCTGAGAGCTTTTGCCTTTGCCAAAGTGGTGAAGATCCGCTTGTGGAGGATCAACGACGACGCCATATTTGACAGAAGCGCGTCTCTGTGAGCTTTTGTGCGGCTCAAATGGTTGAATTTCTTATTGTGTCTCATCTTACTCTTACTCTTTATCTAATTTATACTTAGAGGTGTCCATTCCAAAGGAAAGATTCAGGCTTGCCAACATTTCGTCGAGCTCGGTAAGTGATTTTTTACCGAAATTGCGGAATTTGAGCAAATCGGTCTTGTTGAATACGACCAACTCGCCGAGTGTCTCTACATCGGCCGATTTGAGGCAGTTGAGTGCCCGTACGGAGAGGCCCATATCTACCAGCTTCTTTTGGAGGAGCTGACGGGTGCGGAGTATCTCTTCGTCGAATTCTTCACCGCCTTCGGCATCGGTTGTCTCGAGGGTGATTTTCTCGTCGGAGAAAAGCATGAAATGGTGGATGAGAATCTTGGCTGCTTCTTTGAGGGCTTCCTTGGGATGGATAGATCCATCTGTTGTAATTTCAATAGTCAGTTTCTCATAATCGGTTTTTTGCTCTACACGAAAGTCTTCGCGTGTGTACTTGACATTGCGAATGGGCGTGAAGATTGAGTCGATAGCAATTACATCGATGGCATCGTTGGGGGTGCGGTTTTCGTCGGCGGGGACGTAGCCGCGTCCTTTATTGATGGTAAGCTCGATATTGAAACTTGCATTGGCATCGAGATGACAAATCACCAAATCGGGGTTGAGCACCTCAAAACCGGTAAGAGACTTACTGATATCACCGGCTTTGAACACCTCGGTACCCGACACGTTGATAGAAACTTTCTCGTTCTCGATTTCTTCGACAACTTGTTTGAACCTTACCTTTTTGAGGTTAAGGATTATATTCGTAACGTCTTCTATCACACCGGGAATGGTAGAAAACTCATGTTTCACACCGTCAATGCGAATAGACGTTATTGCAAAGCCTTCGAGCGAGTTAAGGAGGATACGACGCAACGCGTTGCCTATGGTAACTGCGTAGCCGGGCTCCAACGGACGGAACTCGAATTTGCCATAGAAGTTGTCCGCCTCAAGCATCAAAACTTTGTCAGGTTTTTGAAATGCTAAAATTGCCATGTGACTATTTATTATTTAGAATACAACTCAACGATGGATTGTTCCTTGATATTTTCGGGGATGTCGGCACGCTCGGGGAGGTGGAGCAGCTTACCTGATTTGGTAGCTTCGTCCCACTCGATCCAAGGATACTTGCTGTGATTGAAACCTGCGAGCGAATCGGCTATCACTTCGAGTGATTTCGATTTTTCGCGCACGCCTACTACTTCTCCGGGCTTAACGGAGTAAGAAGCGATGTTTACAACCTTGCCGTCAACGACAATGTGACGGTGAAGAACCAACTGACGAGCTGCTGCGCGCGTAGGTGCTATACCCAAACGATATACTACGTTGTCGAGACGCACTTCGAGGAGTTGCAAAAGCACCTCACCGGTGATACCTTTCTTGCTCGAAGCTTTCTCGAAGAGATTGCGGAATTGTTTCTCGAGTACGCCATAGGTATATTTGGCTTTTTGTTTTTCACGGAGCTGCAATCCGTACTCTGAAGTTTTGCGGCGTTTATTGATACCATGTTGACCCGGGGGGTAATTCTTTTTGGAAAGAACTTTATCAGGGCCAAAGATGGCTTCGCCAAATTTGCGGGCAATTTTTGTTTTAGGTCCGGTATATCTTGCCATTTCTAAAAATTTTAAATTTAACTTTTGTATCGAACCGGGAAGAGTGCAGCCGCGATTGCAGAGAGGAGTTAGTGCAATCTATTCACTATTCGGGATTCTTGAATAATACTTACTTGCAAAGAATTATACTCTTCTTCTTTTGGGAGGACGGCAACCGTTGTGGGGAAGCGGCGTAACGTCGATAATCTCGGTTACCTCGATTCCTGCGCCATGGATGGTGCGGATGGCCGATTCGCGACCGTTACCGGGTCCTTTTACATATGCTTTCACTTTTCTCAGACCGAGGTCGTATGCGACCTTGGCACAATCTTGGGCAGCCATTTGTGCTGCATAAGGGGTGTTCTTCTTGGAGCCGCGGAAGCCCATTTTACCGGCCGACGACCAAGAGATGACTTGACCCTCGCTATTGGCAAGCGATACAATAATGTTGTTAAACGACGAGTGGATATGTGCTTGTCCTACTGCATCGACTTTAACATTCCTCTTTTTTGTTGCGACTGTCTTTTTTGCCATAGGTTACTTATTATTTAGTAGCTTTTTTCTTATTTGCGACTGTTTTCTTCTTACCCTTACGAGTGCGGGCATTGTTCTTTGTGCTTTGACCTCTCACAGGCAAGCCGTTACGGTGACGTACACCACGGTAGCAACCGATATCCATCAGACGCTTGATGTTAAGTTGCACCTCGGTACGGAGGTCACCTTCTACCTTATATTCGGAGCTGATTATTTCACGAATCTTAGCTGCTTCGGCATCAGTCCAGTCTTTTACTTTCGTGCTTTTCTCTACGCCGGCTTTCTCCAAAATGGTTCTTGCAGAGCTGCGACCTATACCGAAAATATAGGTAAGCGCTATCTCGCCATGTTTGTTTTGCGGCAGGTCAACACCAACGATTCTTATTGCCATATTTGATTTACTGTTTTAATTTGCAAAATTAATAATTTTATCCCTGACGTTGTTTGTATTTCGGGTTTTTCTTGTTTATTACGTACAAACGGCCTTTGCGGCGTACTATCTTACTGTCTGCTGTACGTTTCTTGACAGATGCTCTTACTTTCATATCGTTATTGTTTTTTATTTGTATCTAAAAGCAATTCTTCCTTTGGTAAGATCATAGGGCGACATTTCGACGCGAACTTTGTCTCCGGGGAGGATGCGGATGTAGTGCATGCGCATCTTTCCTGAGATGTGGGCTGTGATTTCGTGACCGTTTTCGAGTTCTACCCGAAACATGGCATTCGACAATGCCTCTACGATTACACCATCTTGTTCTATTGCTGCTTGTTTTGCCATACTTTATTTTGCTTAAATATGATTTTCACCTAAAACTTCGTCTATATACTTGAAGGTAGAGAGAATGTCGGCAGGACCATCCTGGCTGATGGCTACTGTGTGCTCGAAGTGGGCCGAGGGCTTGCGGTCGCGGGTACGGGTTGTCCACCCATCTCGTTCTATAACAATATTGCGCGAGCCGAGGTTTATCATAGGCTCTATGGCTATGCACATGCCCTTTTTCAAAAGGGGACCGCAACCGCGCCGTCCGTAATTGGGCACCGCGGGGTCTTCGTGCAACTTGCGTCCTATGCCGTGGCCGCACATTTCGCGGACTACGGAGTAGTTGCGCGCTTCGCAATATGTTTGGATGGCATTGGATATATCGCCTATCCTTTTGCCTGCGACTGCCTGCTCTATGCCTATATAGAGCGACTCTTTCGTGGTCTTCAAGAGTGATTTTATCTCGGGAGCGACCTCGCCTACACAAAAGGTATATGCCGAGTCGCCGTTGAAACCATCTACGATGGCTCCGCAGTCGATAGAAACGATATCTCCTTCGCGCAATACATAGCTCGACGGGATACCGTGCACTATCGTTTCGTTTACCGAGATACACAGTGTGTTGGGATAACCGGCATAGCCTTTGAATCCCGGCACGCCGCCGTTGTCGCGGATAAACTCCTCAGCTATTTGGTCGAGGCGGAGCGTAGTTATTCCCGGGGCAACCCATCGGGCCATCTCGCCCAATGTTTTGCCCACGAGAATATTACTCTCGCGCATCTTCTCTATTTCTTCATCTGTTTTAAGATAAATCATCTTTATGCTTCAGGTTAATATCCGGCTCTGCCTTTTATACGACCCGATTTCATGAGACCATCGTAGTGGTGCATCATGAGATGGCTCTCTATCTGTTGCAAAGTATCGAGTACTACGCCCACCAAGATAAGCAACGATGTTCCACCAAAGAACTGTGCGAACTCGGCACTCACACCTGCTATTTGTGCAAAGGCAGGGAGAATGGCAACGATGGCAAGGAAAATAGAACCGGGAAGGGTAATGCGCGACATGATAGAGTCGAGATACTCGGCGGTCTTCTTTCCGGGCTTGATACCGGGAATAAATCCGTTATTGCGCTTCATATCTTCTGCCATTTGTGTAGGCTGTACCGTAATGGCGGTATAGAAGTAGGTGAAGGCTATGATAAGGGACGCAAAGATGAGGTTGTACCAGAAGCCTGTCATCGACATAAACGAGCGGAAGAATGCGCTGCTTGCAGCATCTGCATTGAATCCGGCTATGGTGATGGGGATAAACATGATGGCTTGTGCAAAGATGATGGGCATCACTCCGGCCGTATTGACTTTCAGAGGGATGTATTGTCTTGCACCGCCATATTGTTTATTACCTACAATACGTTTTGCATATTGTACGGGCACCTTGCGCACGCCTTGTACCAAGAGGATGGCCAGTGCTATCACGGCAAGCAGGAATATGATTTCCACGAGGAACATCACAAGACCTCCTTGTTTCGATGCCAAGCGGCTTGTAAACTCTTGAACGAATGCCAAAGGCAGACGGGCGATGATACCTACCAAGATTATAAATGAGATACCGTTGCCTATACCGCGGTCGGTGATGCGCTCACCCAACCACATGATAAACATACTGCCGGCTGCCAGCACGACGGTGGAGGTTACAAGGAACCACCATCCGGTGGGGAAGGCCATTCCCATCTGCACGCGAAGGTTTACCAAGTAGGCGGGACCTTGCATCAGAAGAATAAGCACCGTCAGGTAGCGGGTGTACTGGTTGAGTTTCATACGACCGCTCTCGCCTTCGCGTTGCATCTTTTGGAAAGAGGGCAACACCATACCCAACAATTGTATCACGATGGATGCTGTGATGTAGGGCATGATACCGAGCGCGAAAATCGATGCATTGGAGAATGCGCCACCAGAGAACATATCGAGCAACTGCATCAAGCCGCTGCTTGTCTGGCTACGCAACTGGTCGAGGCTGTCGGGGTCGACACCGGGAAGGACCACATAGGAACCTACCCGGTATACGAGTACCAACAGGATCGTCGTAATGATTCGCTTACGCAAATCTTCGATTCTCCAAATATTTTTCAGGGTTTCTATTGCTCTCATTGTATCAGAGTTTGACAGCTGTTCCACCCGCGGCAACGATAGCAGCTTCGGCCGTCTTCGAGAAGGCATGTGCTGTCACCGTGAGGGGCAGCGAGAGAGCTCCTTTACCGAGGATTTTAACTTTTTGTTTAGACGATACAAGACCGGCTGCCATGAGTACTTCCATATCTATGGCTTGAAGTTTTTTGCTTTCAGCCAAAGATTGGAGCATTTCAAGATTTATGGCCTTATATTCTACGCGGTTGAAATTCTTGAAACCGAATTTCGGAACGCGACGTTGCAAAGGCATTTGACCTCCTTCGAAACCTATCTTGGTCTTATAACCGGAACGCTGCTTAGCTCCTTTATGACCGCGGGTAGACGTACCGCCCTTACCCGAACCGGGACCACGGCCTATACGTTTGCGGGAGAAGGTAGAACCTTGCGCGGGTTTTAGATTACTCAGATCCATATTTGTAATGTTTTAATGCGATGGATAAATATTAGTCTACTATGGCAATCAGATGCCTTACTTTGGCAACCATGCCAAGAATTTGAGGAGTAGCATTGTGCTCTACCACTCTACCCATACGGGTCAAGCCCAGTGAATCAAGAACTTTTTTCTGCTGTGCAGGGCATTTGATACGACTTTTGACTTGCTTAATTTTGATAGTTTCCATGTTATACTCTCCTACTGATTAACCTTTAAATACTTTCTCTACCGATATTCCGCGGTTTTGAGCAACCATGGCGGCATCGCGCAACTCAGAGAGTGCTACAAGTGTAGCTTTCACCAAGTTGTGGGGGTTTGAAGAGCCTTTCGACTTTGCCAACACGTCGGTTACTCCCACGCTTTCAAGAACGGCACGCATGGCACCACCGGCTTTTACTCCGGTACCGTGCGAAGCGGGTTTGATGTATACCAAAGCGCCGCCGTATTTGGCAAGCTGGTCGTGGGGTATGGTACCTTTGTACAAGGGAACTTTAATAAGGTTCTTTTTGGCTGCTTCCACGCCTTTGGCTATGGCTGCCGTCACCTCGCTGGCTTTACCCAAACCGCAACCTACGATTCCATTGCCATCGCCTACAACGACGATAGCCGAGAAGCTAAACGTACGACCTCCTTTTGTTACTTTCGTTACGCGGTTGATGGCAACCAAACGGTCTTTAAGCTCAAGGTCACTCGTCGACTTTATTCTATTGTTTCTTACTGCCATGATAATTAAAATTTAAGTCCTCCGTTACGGGCGGCATCAGCCAATTCTTTCACACGACCATGATACAAGTATCCGTTACGATCGAAAACTACGGTCGTGATACCTGCCTCTTGGGCTTTCTTAGCAATCTCGGCACCTACTTTTGCAGCTTGTTCTTTTTTGTTGCCGGCCTCGATGCCTTTCGACGAGGCTGCTGCCAGTGTCTTGCCTTCGAGGTCGTCTACCAATTGCACGTAGATTTGCTTGTTGCTTCTAAAAACCGTCATACGGGGACGTTGGGCTGTGCCCGATACGATTCCGCGGATGCGGGTTTTTATCTTTATTCTTCTTTCTATTTTTTTCGTTGTCATAGTAATACCGTTTTACATGAATTATTTAGCACCAGCCGACTTACCAGACTTACGACGTACAACCTCACCAACAAAGCGGATACCTTTGCCTTTGTAAGGTTCGGGCTTGCGGAGCGAACGTATCTTCGCACAAACTTGTCCCAGGAGTTGTTTGTCATAAGACTCAAGGATTATCATCGGGTTTTTATTTCTTTCCGTTTTGGCTTCTACCTTGATTTCGGTAGGCAGCTTGATAACTATGGAGTGTGAGTATCCGAGCGAAAGCTCCAATACTTGGCCGTTGCTCTGTGCGCGGTAACCTACACCCACGAGCTCCATCTCTTTTTTGTACCCTTCTGATACGCCTACTACCATGTTGTGGATAAGCGCACGATAAAGTCCATGTAACGAACGGTTTTCTTTTTCATCATTGATTCGCGAAAGCTCAACGCGACCGTCTTCTACCTTTACTGTGATAGAGGGTGCAACTTGTTGTTTGAGCTCGCCTTTGGCGCCCTTTACGGTAACGACATTATTGCCATCTACGGTTACTGTTACACCGGCGGGGATAGCGATGGGCAATTTTCCTATTCTACTCATAAGTAATCCTCCTTCATTAATAGATGTAACACAATATTTCGCCTCCTATCTTCATCTCACGGGCTTCCTTGTCGGTCATAACGCCCTTAGAGGTAGATATGATGGCGATACCTAAACCATTCAACACGCGAGGCATGTCTTTGTAACCGGTGTAGCGACGCAAACCCGGGGTAGAAACGCGTTGCAAATCTTTGATGGCGTTTACTTTGCTTACCGGGTCATACTTTAAGGCAATCTTGATTGTGCCTTTTACACCTTCTTGTATGAACTTGTAGTTCAAGATGTAACCTTTTTCAAAAAGGATTTTTGTGATTTCCTTCTTCAAGTTTGAAGCGGGCACTTCAACGACTCTGTGTTGAGCCTTGATGGCGTTTCTCACTCGTGTGAGGTAATCTGCAATTGGATCTGTCATAAATTTACGTTTTAAATTGATCTGGTCTTCCAGACAATATTTAACACTAAGAATTCTTTTCTTACCAGCTGGCTTTCTTTACACCGGGGATGAGACCTGCCGATGCCATTTCGCGGAACTGTATACGAGAAATGCCGAATTGGCGGATGTAGCCTTTGGGACGACCGGTGAGTTTGCAACGGTTGTGCAGACGTACCGACGAGGCATTTTTGGGCAGTTTCTGAAGGGCACGGTTAGCCTCGTAGGCAACATCATAGTCGTCGCTCTTGGCGAGTTTTTTCAGTTCGGCTTTGCGTGCTGCATACTTGGCTACAAGTTTTTGTCTTTTCACCTCACGGGCTTTCATTGACTCTTTTGCCATATCTCAATCTTTTTTTGCGTTCTTAAAAGGAAGGCCGAATTCTTTGAGAAGAGCATAGCCTTCGGCATCTGTTTTTGCAGAAGTTACAAAGGTAATATTCATTCCCAATATTTTAGTAATTCCGTCGAGATTTATTTCAGGGAATATGATTTGCTCTTGGATACCGAGCGTATAGTTGCCGCGTCCGTCGAGCTTGCCTTCTATACCTTTGAAGTCGCGGATACGGGGCAATGCTACGCGAATGAGGCGCTCGAGGAACTCATACATGCGCTCGCGACGCAGTGTCACCATAACACCGATGGGCATTTTCTTACGCAACTTGAAGTTTGAGATATCCTTGCGAGAGAGAGTTGCAACTGCTTTTTGTCCGGTGATGGCCGTGAGCTCGTTGATGGCTGTCTCTATGATTTTCTTATCTGCCGTTGCTTGTCCGAGACCTTGGTTGATTACTATCTTTTTCAACACAGGGACTTGCATCACGGAGGTATAGTTGAACTCTTTTTCGAGAGCGGGCACTATTCTTTCGAGATAGTCTTTTTTAAGGTTCGCTGTATTTGTCATTACTTAATCTCCTCTCCTGATTTTTTTGAATAACGTACTGTAACGCCTGCTTCATTCTTGCGACGCCCGATGCGCGTAGGTTTGCCCGTTTTGGGGTCGAGCACATTGAGGTTTGAAATATGAAGAGGAGCTTCTTTCTTCACAAAACCGCCTTGAGGGTTCTTGGCGTTGGGTTTGGTACTCTTGGTCACCATATTGACACCCTCAACGATAGCGCGTTGCTCTTTGACCAACACGCGCAATACGCGACCGGTTTTTCCTTTTGAATCACCGGAGTTTACATAAACGGTGTCACCCTTTTTGATATGTAACTTACTCATTTGTTTCGTTTTTTACTCGATTAAAGAACTTCGGGAGCTAACGACACAATTTTCATCATATTGACCGCGCGCAACTCACGTGCAACGGGTCCGAAAATACGGCTGCCTCGCAACTCGCCGGCATTGTTCAACAGTACGCAGGCGTTGTCGTCGAAACGGATGTATGAGCCATCCGGACGGCGAATCTCTTTCTTGGTGCGTACAATAACAGCTTTGGACACTGTGCCTTTTTTCATGTCGCTCGAGGGAACAACGTTCTTAACGGCAACGACGATAATGTCGCCTACCGTGGCGTAGCGACGCCCTGTGCCACCCAACACGCGTATGCAGAGGGCTTCCTTGGCTCCACTGTTATCGGCTACTGTAAGTCTCGATTCTTGTTGTATCATAATTACTTAGCTCTTTCGATGATTTGTACTAATCTCCATCTTTTTGTTTTGCTCAGCGGACGAGTCTCCATCAGGCGAACGGTATCGCCAATGTTGCATTCGTTTTTCTCGTCATGGGCATGGTATTTCTTTGTCTTGTTGACAAATTTACCATATATCGGGTGTTTCTCTTTCCACTTAACTGTAACGACGATGGTCTTATCCATTTTGTTACTCGAAACAACGCCGACTTTCTCTTTTCTCAGATTTCTACTTTCCATGTCGTTATTTGTTGTTGTTAAGTTCACGGCTACGCAACTCACCTTTCATGCGGGCAATCATCTTGCGGTCTTGCTTGATTTGAGAGGGATTGTCAAGAGGCGAGATGCTGTGATTTATTTTCAACTGGTTGAGCGCTACCACAGCTGCATCGAGACGCTCACGGAGCTCTTTCGTGCTCAGTTCTTTGATTTCTTCTTTCTTCATGACTTAGACATTTTGGCTCTCATCGTAATCTCGACGAACTATAAACTTGGTCACCACGGGAAGCTTTTGAGCTGCCAAACGCAATGCCTCTTTTGCTATATCATAGGAAACGCCTTCTACCTCGATGAGTACGCGTCCGGGGGTTACAGGGGCTACGAAGCCTTCGGGCGAACCTTTACCTTTACCCATACGTACCTCGGCAGGCTTTTTCGTAATCGGTTTATCGGGGAAGATACGTATCCATATCTGTCCTTGACGTTGCATGTAACGGGTTACCGCAATACGGGCAGCCTCTATCTGACGGCCGGTAATCCATTTCGATTGCAATGTCTTTATGCCAAATGAACCGAATGCCAACTGGTTTCCCCTTTGGGCGTTGCCTTTCATACGCCCTTTTTGTTGTCTTCTAAATTTAGTTTTCTTCGGTTGTAACATAGTTTACTGTTTCAATGCGTTTAACGATTTGTTTTGGGTTTTCTGAAGCCTTTGCGCGAGTTGCCGCCATTGTTGCCTGCGCCACGCGATTCTTTTGCATTGGTCGTAAACGAGGGTGCAAGATCTTTCTTGCCATATACCTCTCCACGGCAAATCCACACTTTTACTCCTATAATACCCACTTTGGTGAGGGCCTCTACCAAGGCGTAGTCGATGTCGGCACGGAGTGTATGCAGGGGTGTACGACCCTCTTTGTACATCTCTGAACGGGCCATTTCTGCGCCGTTGAGACGACCAGAGATTTGTACTTTGATACCTTCGGCTCCCATTCTCATGGTAGAAGCGATTGCCATCTTCACGGCACGACGATAGGCGATGCGGCCTTCGATTTGGCGTGCGATATTGTTGGCAACGATAACGGCATCGAGTTCGGGGCGTTTTACCTCGTAGATGTTTATCTGTACCTCTTTGTCGGTTATCTTCTTCAATTCCTCTTTGAGCTTGTCTACTTCCTGACCGCCTTTGCCGATGATGATGCCGGGGCGGGCCGTGCATACTGTGATAGTAGTGAGCTTCAAAGTACGCTCGATGACGATGCGCGAAACGCTGGCTTTGGCAAGACGGGCATTGAGATACTTACGTATTTTGCTGTCTTCCAGCAGTCTGTCGCTATAGTGACCATACCAATTGGAATCCCATCCACGTATGATACCTAAACGGTTACTTATCGGATTAATTTTCTGTCCCATCGAGCAATTAGTTTTGATCGTTTTTAGTAATTGTATCTACAAACAAGGTTACATGGTTGGAACGTTTGCGTATTCTGTAACCTCTTCCTTGCGGAGCCGGACGCAAACGTTTGAGCATAGGACCTGCATCTACGAAGATACGCGATACATAGAGTTCGCCGCTCTCTGCCTTGCGTTCGTTTTTCTGCTCCCAGTTGGCAATAGCCGAGCGGAGCAATTTCTCTACTCCGCGAGCAGCTTCTTTATTCGAAAACTTGAGTACACCCAAAGCCTTGAACACTTCCATGCCTCTTACCAAGTCTATCACCAGACGCATTTTGCGAGGCGAAGAAGGCACATTGTTCAGCTTTGCGAAGTACTGTGTTTTCTGGGCTTCTTTTCTTTTTTCGGCTGATATTCTTTTTCTTGCACCCATTTCTTAATTCTTTTGTGTATTAAAAAATTTTCTATTCCCAGGCCTTATTTCTTCTTGTTACCGCTGTGACCACGGAAGATGCGAGTGGGAGCGAATTCGCCCAACTTGTGTCCTACCATGTTTTCAGTAACATATACAGGAATAAATTTGTTACCATTGTGTACTGCGAAAGTATGTCCTACGAAGTCGGGAGAAATCATAGAAGCACGCGACCATGTCTTTATGACCGACTTTTTGCCGGTTGCATCCATGGCAGCAATTTTCTTTTCGAGCTTCACGCTGATAAACGGGCCTTTTTTCAATGAACGACTCATGTTCTTTTCAGTTTTTCAGATTACTTTTTCCTTCTTTCTATTATATACTTCGAAGATTGCTTCTTGGGAGCTCTTGTCTTCAAGCCCTTAGCATAAAGACCCTTGCGCGAACGAGGATGTCCACCCGAAGCACGTCCTTCACCACCACCCATGGGGTGATCTACAGGGTTCATGACAACGCCACGGTTGCGAGGACGACGTCCCAACCAGCGCGAGCGTCCGGCCTTACCCGATTGCTCGAGGGCGTGGTCTGAGTTACCTACGCTTCCGATGGTAGCTTTGCATGTTGCCAATACTTTGCGGGTCTCGCCCGAAGGCAATTTGATGATTGCGTAATTGCCTTCCTTCGAAGTAAGTTGGGCAAAAGTTCCGGCCGAACGCACCATAGATGCGCCTTGTCCGGGGCGAAGCTCGATGTTGTGGATGATAGTACCTACGGGTATATCTTTCAACGGAAGGGCGTTTCCTATTTCAGGAGCCACCTCCGAGCCACTTACAACGTGCATGCCAACTTCCAAACCGTTGGGTGCAATAATGTACCTTTTCTCACCGTCAACATAAAAGAGCAACGCAATACGAGCCGAACGGTTGGGATCGTATTCGATGGTCTTTACAACTGCCGGTACACCGTCTTTGTCTCTCTTAAAGTCTATAAATCTGTAACGTCTTTTGTGACCGCCGCCGATATAGCGCATCGTCAAGTGGCCCTCGTTGTTACGTCCGCCTGATTTTCTCTTACCGACTATAAGAGATTTTTCTGGCGCGGTAGCAGTGATTTCTTCAAACGCGCCAATAATCTTGTGTCTCTGCCCCGGTGTAACGGGCTTAAATTTACGTACTGCCATTATTCAATCAAATATTGCTGAAAAAGTCTATTGTTTCTCCTTCTTTTACCGTAACTATGGCTTTCTTGTAAGTAGCGGTGCTACCTTCTATGATGCCCGATTTGGTGTAACGGTTTTTGCTCTTGCCGCTGCATATCATCGTGTTTACCGACAATACGCTTACGCCATAGAGATCTTCAACGGCTTTCTTTATTTGCGGCTTGGTAGCTTTCAGATCAACGCGGAAACCGAAGCGATTGTATTTCTCGCCCAAACGCGTCATCTTTTCTGTTACTATAGGTTTTATAATGATTCCCATCGTTTAGCCTCCTTATTTAAGTTCGTTGATAGCTGCCAAAGCGTTCTCGGTAATCACGAGAGCCTTGTTATTGAGGACTCTGTACGTGTTGAGATCCGATAATGTTATCACAGTGGCGTTCGTCAAATTACGAGCCGACAAATATACGTTTTTATTTTGTTCCGGCAAAACCAAAACGAGCTTTTTATCAGCTACTTGCAATTTTTGCGACATGGCAACAAAATCTTTCGTCTTCGGGGCTTCGAAGGTGAAGTCTTCTACTACCACGATGGCGTTCTCTTGTGCCTTGTAGGTAAGAGCCGATTTACGTGCAAGGGCTTTGAGCTTTTTGTTGAGTTTGAAGCGGTAATCGCGGGGACGGGGACCGAATACACGACCACCACCTACCAATACCGGCGAGTTGATATCACCGATACGAGCGCCGCCGGTACCTTTTTGCTTGTGCAACTTACGTGTACTACCCGATACTTCGCTTCTCTCCTTAGATTTGTGCGTGCCCTGGCGTTGGCATGCCAAGAATTGCTTTACATCCAAGTAAATGGCATGGTCGTTAGGTTCGATACCAAAAACGGCATCGTTCAAAGTCACCTTTCTGCCGGTGTCTTCGCCTTTTATGTTATATACGCTCAGTTCCATTACTTTTCAATTATTACGATTGAACCTTTACATCCGGGAACCGAACCTTTGATAACAAGAAGGTTGTGCTCCGGCATCACTTTTAACACTTGCAGATTTTGCACTGTCACACGTTGATTTCCCAATTGTCCGGCCATGCGGGTACCTTTGAATACACGTGCAGGGTACGAACAGGCTCCGATTGAACCGGGAGCGCGCAGACGGTTGTGCTGACCATGCGTTGTTTGGCCTACGCCACCGAAACCGTGACGTTTTACAACACCTTGGAAACCTTTACCTTTCGAGGTTCCCACTACGTTTACATAAGCTGCATCGGCGAAGAGATTTACGTCAATCTGATCTCCGGGCTTATACTCCGTATCAAATCCGTTGAACTCGGCCAAGTGTCTCTTGGGTGTTACTCCTGCTTTTTTGAAATGTCCCGCTTCGGGTTTGGTGGTGTGCTTTTCTTTTTTGTCCATAAAGCCCACCTGAACGGCTTCGTAACCGTCTGTTTCAACAGTTTTTACTTGAGTAACTACGCAAGGACCAACTTCGATAACAGTGCAGGGTATGTTTTTACCCTCACTAAAAACGGATGTCATTCCGATTTTCTTTCCTAATAATCCTGGCATTTCTTTACGTTGTTAGTAACTATTTATTATACTTTGATTTCTACCTCTACGCCGCTGGGCAATTCCAGTTTCATCAGCGCATCGACGGTTTGGGTTGTAGAACCGTAGATGTCGATAAGACGCTTGTAAGACGACAACTCAAATTGCTCGCGTGATTTCTTGTTCACAAACGTCGAGCGGTTTACTGTGAATATACGCTTGTGCGTAGGCAGGGGTATGGGACCCTTCCACGATGCCCCCGTTGCTTTCACAGCCTCTACGATTCTCTTGGACGATTTGTCTACCAAGTTGTGATCGTAAGATTTCAGTTTAATTCTGATTTTCTGATCCATATTTGTTAATGCTGAATTTTTATTTACAATAAATCTACGCGGCCGTTTACTTCGGTAAGTACCGAGCGTGCTATCGAGGGGCTAACCTCTGAATAGTGAGAGAAGCTCATTGTCGATGTTGCGCGGCCCGATGTGATGGTACGCAAAGCGGTTACGTAACCAAACATTTCGGCAAGCGGGGCTTTGGCTTTCACGATGCGTGCGCCCGAACGGCTCGACTCCATGCCTTCTACCTGACCACGACGTTTGTTAAGGTCGGATATTACATCACCCATGCTCTCCTCGGGGGTTACTACCTCTACCTTCATGATAGGCTCGAGCAAGACGGGTTTTGCTTTTGCACAGGCCTCTTTGAAGGCTTGGATGGCACAAAGCTCAAACGAGAGTTGGTCAGAGTCTACGGGGTGGAACTGTCCGTCGAGAACCGTTACTTTGAGGCTGTCCATGGGGAAGCCTGCCAATACACCGGTCTTCATAGCCGTAGTGAAACCTTTCTGTATCGAGGGGATAAACTCTTTGGGGATGTTTCCGCCTTTTACCTCGTCGATGAATTGCAAACCGCCCTCAAATCCGGGATCGGCCGGCTCTACGCGTACGACGATAACGGCAAATTTACCACGACCACCACTCTGTTTCTTGAAGGCCTCACGGTGCTCGACAGCTTTTGTTATGGCCTCCTTATAGGTTACTTGCGGACGTCCTTGGTTGCACTCTACCTTGAACTCACGACGCAGACGGTCTATAATAATATCGAGGTGGAGCTCACCCATACCGCTGATAACGGTTTGGCCTGTCTCCTCGTTGGTTTGTACGCGGAATGTGGGGTCTTCCTCGGCAAGTTTCTGCAAGCCAACGCCCAGTTTATCGAGGTCTTTTTGTGTCTTAGGCTCTACTGCGATACCGATTACGGGATCGGGGAAGTCCATAGCCTCCAATACAACGGGAGCATCTTCGGCGCAGAGTGTATCACCCGTGCGAATATCTTTGAAACCTACTCCGGCACCTATATCGCCGCAACCTATCACCTCGCGGGGGTTCTGCTTGTTGGAGTGCATTTGGAAAAGACGCGAGATGCGCTCTTTCTTGCCCGAACGCGAATTGAGCACGTATGTTCCGGCAACAACTTCACCCGAATATACGCGGAAGAAGCAGAGACGGCCTACATAGGGGTCTGTTGCAATCTTAAATGCCAAAGCACACATAGGCTCGGTCGAAGAGGGGTGACGCAAAACTACCTTATCGGGGTCGTCTATTGCATGGCCTTCCACAGCCGGCGTATCGAGCGGGCTGGGCAGATATGCACATACGGCATCCAGAAGTGTCTGCACACCTTTATTCTTAAACGAAGAACCGCAAGTCATGGGGACGATTTGCATCGAAAGCGTACCTTTGCGTATAGCTACCCGCAACTCCTCTTCGGTAATGGTCGAGGGGTCGTCGAAGTATTTCTCCATGATTACCTCATCGCACTCGGCAACAGCTTCGAGCATCTTATCGCGCCACTCTTCGGCCTCGGCAGCCATATTGGCCGGTATCTCTTGTACTTCATAATCAGCACCCATCGTCTCGTCGTGCCAGTAGATGGCTTTCATTCTTACGAGGTCTACGACTCCCTTGAAAGTCTCTTCTGCACCGATAGGTATCTGTATAGGACAAGGATGTGCGCCCAGTACCTCTTTTACCTGGCGTACAACCTCGAAGAAGTTGGCTCCCGAACGGTCCATTTTGTTAACATAACCGATACGGGGCACATTATATTTATCTGCCTGGCGCCATACTGTCTCTGACTGGGGCTCAACACCACCTACTGCACAGAAAGCGGCAACTGCACCATCGAGAACACGCAACGAACGCTCTACCTCTACGGTGAAGTCTACGTGTCCCGGAGTGTCTATAAGATTTATTTTATATTTTTCGTTGAGATACTCCCAGAAAGCGGTGGTAGCGGCCGATGTAATGGTAATACCACGCTCTTGCTCCTGCTCCATCCAGTCCATCGTAGCAGCTCCGTCATGAACTTCGCCGATTTTATGGGTAAGACCGGTATAGAAAAGGATACGCTCCGACGTGGTAGTTTTACCGGCATCGATATGCGCCATAATACCAATGTTTCTGGTATATTTCAGTTGTGCATCAGAATTTGCCATTGCTTATTCTCCTTATTGTGATTAAAATCTGAAATGAGCGAATGCGCGGTTGGCTTCTGCCATCTTGTGCATATCCTCTTTACGTTTGAATGCGCCACCTTGCTCGTTAAAAGCGTCGACAATCTCAGCAGCCAATTTATCGGCCATCGTTTTGCCGCCTCTTTTACGAGAGTAGTTTATCAAATTTTTCATCGAGATAGATTCTTTACGGTCGGGGCGTATATCGGTAGGAACCTGGAACGTGGCACCGCCCACACGACGCGATTTCACCTCTACTTGGGGTGTTACGTTTTCGAGAGCTTTTTTCCAAATTTCGAGAGCTGTTCTCTCCTCGTTAGGCATTTTCGATTTCACAATCTCCAAAGCGCTATAAAAGATATTGTAGGCAACGTTCTTTTTGCCATCATACATCAAGTGGTTTACAAACTTCGAAACCCTTACATCACTAAACACGGGATCAGGCAATATCACCCGTTTTTTAGGCTTAGCTTTTCTCATATTCTTCTTAAAATGTTGTTCCGTTTTTGGTTGCTTATTACATCTTCAACAAAAGCCGCCGCTTTTATTTACTCAACCCAATCAGCCTATCCAAAAAACGCAAACCAGCGTTAAAAACTAATTTTTATTTTTTCGATTTGCTTGCTTCTGGCTTCGGGTTATTTTTTCCCTTTTGCCGCAGGTGCAGCGCCTGCTTTCGGTCTTTTGGCTCCGTATTTCGAACGACGTTGCAAGCGACCGCTTACTCCTGCCGTATCGAGGGTACCGCGAACAATGTGATAACGTACACCGGGGAGGTCTTTCACACGACCGCCTCGAACCAATACGATAGAGTG
Source organism: uncultured Porphyromonadaceae bacterium (assembly GCA_900542255.1). Taxonomy (GTDB): domain Bacteria; phylum Bacteroidota; class Bacteroidia; order Bacteroidales; family Barnesiellaceae_A; genus Barnesiella_A; species Barnesiella_A excrementipullorum. Next base: position 33,921 of record UQMR01000006.1, on the reverse strand, counting down.
CTCTTGCAGGTTATGACCTTCACCCGGAATGTAAGAGTTCACTTCTTTTCCGTTTGTCAGGCGCACACGAGCCACCTTACGCATAGCCGAATTAGGTTTTTTGGGAGTTGTCGTGTAAACACGCACACACACGCCGCGACGTTGAGGACACGAATCGAGTGCCGGCGATTTACTCTTGTCTTCCAAAACAACCCGTCCTTTTCTTACTAACTGCTGAATTGTAGGCATTTTAGAACAGTTTTAATACTTTGTTTTTATAAATATCTTTTTATTTCACATATTGCTTCACACACACCATTCCCGCACTCTTACACACACTGTATCAGTGCGTTATGGTGCAGAAAGGGCATACTTTGCGCGAAAAAGCGAGGCAAAAGTACAAACTAATTTGTTATAAACCAAATATTTTAGCAATAAAATGCGATAGCGCGACAAACTTCTCCCCCGTCCAAATCGTCACGCCATCGCTGCCATATTTCCATCTCCGATACTCTACCACAAAGGGGCATCTGCTGCCAGCATGCGATGCAAGGCGAGGCATTTCCACAACAGCGCCACATCTACCGGATACCCCATCGCGATATCCGACTGCATTTGTGTCAACGCCCTTACATCGAACCAGTCTCGCACCGAACTACTTCTCAAATCGCCCAGCGAATCGGCCATCCACTCCCTCAATCCGCCTCCCAGCCACACAGGCCATACAGGAAGGCTCTCGCGGCGGTCATAGCGCTCGGCGTAACGCCGCATCGTGCAGTCGTCGAAGAGCTCCTTGCGGGCGCGGCTACTTACCCGAGGCAAGACAAACGACAGAACAACGAGTACCGATGCCAGAAACGGCATACGCACCCGCACGCCGGCTTCGGCGGCCGACCGGTCGAAAAAGCGCAAAATATGGGGCAATCGCTCGCAGTACAAATCGAGATAGCGCATGTTGGCCGCATCGTCATCGAACGGATGAGGATAGCTCGGGCGATGCGCTACCGCCGCAAGCTCGGGCGAGAACAGCGGAGACTCGGAGAGATAATCATACCGCACCTCCGACTTATCCCACACATCTTGCCACATCACATCGAGCCCCATACCGCTGCATAACACCGACATGCCGCACGACGCCGCCCGGCGAAACAAAACAGCCCGCACGACAGACTCCACTCCATCGAACGGCTCTTCTATCCACTCGGGCATCCGTTCCAGCTCATCAATCGCCCGCCGGGGCGTAATCACGGTCCATCCCGTCCCATATTCGCAAGCCGTATCCTCACCAGGCAATTCACGCAAAGGCAGCACCTTGCCCGCATATATGCCATGCACAGCCAGCCTGTATAGCAGCTGCGACTCTACGCGGTCGCCTATTCTGAAACCGCACGAGGCGACATCCGACAAACTGCGTTCGGCACAACGCTCCAACTCGCAAACAAAGAGCTCTTTCAGAGACGACTCTTTTTCCTGCCCGAGCTTCCCTATCTCCTCCTGCAAGTCATACCATCCCCGCTCATACAACGAATAGCCATTGTAACACAACATAAATCCGGCCGGCAGCTGATGCACACCCTCCCAAAACGTCTCGTAAGGGAAACCATAAGAGGAATATATCATATAACCGGCCCACCGGCAGACGGAAAGCTGCCGTCTCAGCCCGGCCGCGAAAAGCGCATTGACCTCCGACGCAAAAAACAAGCCTCCTCCGTGCGTGGCATAATAGAGCGGCTTCACCCCAAACCGGTCTCTTGCCAACAGCAACGTATCGGCCAACACATCGTAGATGGCCAGTGCAAAGACCCCTTCGAGATGCAAAAAGGCATCTCTGCCCCAATGTCTGTATGCCTTGGCCACTATCTCTGCCGGCGCATCGGTGGCAAACGTATGATAATGCGACAAGAGACTTCGCAATTCACGGCAATTATAGAGGTCGCCATCCATTACCACCACCAGCGACACACTGTCATCTGCAAAGGGTTGCCGCGTGTTGCACGTCGCTTCACCCGCCATCGTACCGGTACACCCCAGCCCGATGCAGGCATCTACGAAAGGGGCAAAGTAAGAACTGCCTGCAACCTTGCCACGATGACGCTGCTCGTACAACATCCTGCGCAACCGCTGCTGCAAATCGTCCATACCGCCGACTATTCCTGCAATTCCGCTCATAACTTATCGGTTCAATTTATTCTTGCAACCACAACTGTCGATTCCAAACAAAAACATTATCTTTGCCTATCAAACACAACGGCGCGACAAAAAGTTTATCGAAAGCCGACCGACCCATAAACCAAAAACAAAAAATCGCAACAATGAACATCATTCTCTTCGATACCGCACGCGAACACGGCAACCTGCTGCCACTCACCTTCACAAGACCTGTTGCCGACCTAAGACTAGGCATCGACACCCTGCGGGAAAAATGGGAAGCCCTATTGCCGGGCGATTACTCCTACCTCACAGCTCCTTACCTGTCTGAGAAATATCCCTCCCACATCACAAGCGACAACATATACATCGCCGGACACCTTATTGCCACACCGCAATGGGCCGAACAGATAGCCTCCCTACAACCCGGCGAAGCCATAGCCGATGATGACGAGATATGGGCATACCGCGGAGGTATCTTTTCCGACGAGCACACCGCAGAGGCCCGAAAAATCGCGCCGCAGACACCGGCAGACTGCATCAGATTTCCCTACGACCTCTTCGGGAAAAACGGCGATGCCATACAGGCCGACTTTGCCCGCATCACCCGCGGCAGAGAGAGTGCCCCCCTCAGCTCTACCTGCACCCTCATAGGCGATGCCTCACAGCTATTCATAGAGCCGGGCGCCGTTGTAGAATGCGCCATACTCAATACTACCCACGGGCCCATCTATATAGGAGCCGAGGCCGAAATCATGGAAACCTGCGCCGTGCGCGGCCCCTTTGCCATGTGCTGCCACGCCGTACTCAACATGGGAACCAAAGTGTACGGGCCTACAACGTTAGGCCCCTACTGCAAAGTAGGCGGCGAGCTCAACAACGTCATCATGACCGGTTACTCCAACAAAGCACACGACGGCTTCCTGGGCAATGCCGTCATAGGCGAATGGTGCAACCTGGGAGCCGACACCGTATCGTCGAATCTCAAAAACACCTATGCCGAGATAAAATTATGGAACTACCCCCTGCGACAGTTCCGCCGGACCGGATTGCAGTTCTGCGGGCTTATCATGGGCGACCACAGCAAAGCCGGCATCAACACCATGTTCAACACAGCGACCGTCACAGGTATAGGCTGCAACATTTACGGACCGGGCTTCCCCCGCACCTACATTCCCTCATTCTCCGAGGGGGGCGCACAAGGATTCAAAGAGGTTCCCCTTGCCCGCTTTTTCGACATTGCCGAGCGCATGATGGCACGTCGCCACAAGCTCCTCACCGAGGCCGACAAGAGACTCTACACCTACCTGTTTGAACATAAGGATGAGATTTGAAAACCGCCTCATCCAGGCCCGGCAGGAGCAAAGTGGCATGACCGGCCTGTAAGAGACGCCTCTATTTGTTAAATATCCCAAACAAATAAGCGCTCATACCCGAATTTGTCGTTAATTTGCGGCAAATTAGGAATTAATGTGCACCTGCCGCAAGATGCGCTGTCGCCCAACCATAGTCACAATAAACTGTTAATAGAATTACGTCCGGTCATTATGATGGCAAAAGCCTCGATAAATAGCTGCCCCGTATGCAACGGCAATCATTGGACGCACGTGTGTACGTGTGCTGCAACAGAAGAAGAGATATGCGAGGTGTTGCTATGTACCGATTGCGGCCTTGTCAAAAGAATGCCCGTCCCACAAAACGACGACACGGGTATCCATGCCATCGACAAAGCGCTGCGGACACCCCCCAAGAGCGGCATTATAAGCCGCTGCTATGACCTCATACTCCACACATGGAACCGGCAGAAAGCCCATATTACAGAGCGCGAGGCAGGCAGGGTAAGCGGCGTACTGCTCGACGCAGGATGCCATAGAGGCAACTTCATTACAACCATGCGACAACGCGGATGGATTGCTCATGGAATAGAGCGCAACAACGAAGCCCGCCAATACGGCAACACGCACTATAACCTCCGCATAGAAAAGGGAGAGATGCTCTACCGCATCCACCCGAAATCATACAACGTAGTGACTGCATGGGACTTCATCGGCCAAACCCAAGAGCCGCGCAAGAGTTTCAAGGCCCTGTGCGACCTGCTGACTTCCGACGGGACGCTCATCGTAGGCCTGTACAACCCGGCATCGGACATAGCCACACGACACAAAGAGATATGGTACCGCCTCATGGCGCACGACACATACCTTTTCAGCCGCAACGCTTTTGAACGACTTGCCGCCGACAACAACATGCAAATCATACGGGTGCAAAACAGCACGGCCATGACTATGGCGGCAAACACAGCGTGCCAACTGCTTCGCAACAAATACCGCAAACAGATAACAGCTCTTGCCCGCGGCTGTGTTGAAGGATTCAAAACGACATCGGCACGCCGATACAAACCCGACAACGGCTGTTACATTATATATACACTCAAACACAAAACTCTACCGCAATGAGCAGTCCTAAAAAGAAAAAACGTTTCTCGTTCCTCGAAGCCCGCATCACCTCCACGTTGAGCGTATCGCTGGTGCTGTTTATCCTTGGCATTATGGCGTTATTGGGAGTTCTGGCCAACAACCTCTCCATATACGTACGCGAAAACATAGGATTCTCCATCGTTCTGAAAGAGTCGGCTCGCGAAAACCAGATAACCGACTTGCAGAACAGCCTCGAACAGGCACCCTACGTAAAGGCGGCTCAGTATATATCGAAAGAAGACGCCTTGAAGGAGGTCATGATAGAGTTGGGCGAAAATCCCGAAGAGGTCTTGGGGACAAACCCCATGCAAGCCTCTATCGAGGTAAGGCTCAAAGCCGAATATGCCAACCCCGACAGCATTGCCTGCATAGAGAAAGATTTGGCACAGAACAGTTGTATCGACGACATACAGTTCCAGAAAGACCTTATACAATCGGTCAACGAAAACATCCGCAACATAGGGCTCATATTGCTCATACTGGCCGCCGTACTCATGGTTATCTCTTACGTACTTATCAGCAACACCATACGCCTGACGGCTTATAGCAAGCGATTTATCATATACACGATGAAGCTGGTAGGGGCCACACCGGGATTTATACGGCGTCCTTTCATTGTAAGCAATATCATCAGCGGCATCATTGCAGCCCTCATCGCCATATTGCTACTCACAGGATGCGTATCGTATATTGTCTCTGAGTTCGACAGCTTCTATACGCTCATTACACTGCCCACGTTGCTCTGCGTATATGCCATCGTACTTATCATGGGCATTGTGCTCACCTCTATATCGGCGTTTTTTGCCGTCAACCGCTACATCCGCATGAAACGCGACGACCTATATTATGTATAATCATAAAAAACAGATATAACATGGATAATAAAAGAACCTCTGTATCGGCAGAGCTGTTGGCATCGAAAATGGCCAGCAAAAACACCGCCAAGAGCAAACAGCCCTCTACCGATAACAGCCCTGCCCCGCAGCCCGAGACGCAACTGCATTTTGCATTAGGCAAACAGAACTACCTGCTCATCGCCCTATCGTTCCTGCTCGTCATCGCAGGCTTTGTGTTGATGTTGGGCAGCGGTACCACCGAGACCCAATACAACCCCGACATATTCAGTACACGCCGTATCGTCATTGCCCCCTCGATCGCATTCCTGGGATTTGTATGTATGCTCTTTGCCATACTGCGCAAGCCCAACAAGTAATCACACATCTTAAACGCAAACGACATGACTTGGTACGAAGCATTGATATTAGGATTGGTACAAGGCCTTACCGAATATCTCCCTGTAAGCAGTAGCGGACACTTGGCAATAGGCTCGACACTGTTCGGCATCGACAGCGAGGTCAACCTCTCGTTTACCATCGTGGTGCACATCGCCACCGTATTCAGCACATTGGTCATCTTATGGAAAGAGGTAAGCTGGCTCTTCAAAGGGTTATTCCGGTTCAAGATGAACGATGAGACGCGCTACATCATCAACATCATCGTATCTATGATTCCCGTGGGCATCATCGGGGTATTCTTCAAAGACTACGTCGAGGCAATTTTCGGGTCGGGGCTGCTCATCGTGGGTCTTATGCTGCTGCTGACAGCTCTTCTGCTCACCTTCTCATATTATGCACGCCCCCGGCAGAAAGAAAAGATATCACTCAAAGATGCCTTCATCATCGGTGTCGCACAAGCCTGCGCCGTAATGCCGGGCTTATCGCGCTCGGGGTCGACCATCGCTACGGGACTGCTGCTGGGCAACAAGAAAGAGAACATGGCACAATTCTCCTTCCTGATGGTCATACCGCCCATCCTGGGAGAAGCGCTGCTCGACATAATAAAGATGGTAAGCGGCAGCGGAGACTCTATTGCCAGCGACCTGCCGGCAACAACACTTATCATAGGCTTCCTTGCCGCATTCATATCGGGGTGTCTCGCATGCAAGTGGATGATTAACCTGGTAAAGAAAGGCAAACTCATCTATTTTGCCATCTACTGCGTAGCAGCCGCTGCATTCTGCATACTCTATTATTACCTGTCGTAATACCATTATGAACTTTACCGAAGGCGAAATATTCTATATAAACAAACCCTTACACTGGACATCGTTCGATGCCGTAAAGCGGATACGCATACAGATACTGCGACGGTTACAGCGTAAGAAAATCAAAGTCGGACATGCCGGCACGCTCGACCCTCTGGCAACAGGGGTCATGATTGTGTGTACGGGACGCGCCACCAAACAAATCGAAAAGCTACAAGCCGGCACGAAAGAGTACATAGCCACCCTGCGACTGGGAGCAACCACCCCTTCATACGACTTGGAGACAGAGATAGACGCCACCTACCCCTACGAACACATCACGCGCGAACTGATAGAAGAGGCCCTCACACACTTCAAGGGCTCTATCAAGCAGGTGCCGCCCGCCTTCTCGGCCTGCAAAGTAGACGGGACACGCGCCTACAAGATGGCTCGCAAAGGGAAGGAGGTAGAACTGCAAGCCAAAGAGCTTGTCATAGACGAGATAGAGTTGCTCGACTTCGTTCCGCCACTGGCTACCATCCGGGTCGTGTGCAGCAAAGGCACCTACATAAGAGCTCTGGCTCGCGACATAGGCGTCGCACTCAATAGCGGAGCACACCTGACCGCCCTCGAAAGGAGACGCGTAGGAGACGTCAGCATAAACGATTGCCTCAGTATTGACGAAATCGACCGCCTCATCAGAGAGGCAACCGTCGAGGACGAGGATGCTACCGAAGAGAATTAATAACATAAGATAAACGGAGGAATATGAAACTTTCGCAATTCAAATTCAAATTACCGGAAGAACTGATAGCCCTGTATCCGGCCAAAAACAGGGACGAATCTCGGTTGATGGTCATAGACCGTAAGACCGGAAACATCGAGCACCACATTTTCAAGGAAATCATCAATTACTTCGACGACAAAGACCTCTTTGTCTTCAACGACACCAAAGTATTTCCTGCACGCCTCTACGGAAACAAAGAAAAGACAGGGGCGAAAATAGAGGTATTCTTGTTGCGCGAGCTCAATGAGGAGAACCGCCTTTGGGATGTGCTCGTAGAACCTGCCCGCAAAATAAGAATAGGCAACAAGCTCTACTTCGGGAAAGACGACTCGATGGTTGCAGAGGTCATAGACAACACCACTTCGAGAGGCCGTACGTTACGCTTCTTATATGACGGACCTCACGACGAGTTCAAGGAGGCGCTCTACCAACTGGGAGAGACTCCCCTGCCATCATACATCAAACGTCCCGTAGAGCCCGAAGATGCCGAACGTTACCAGTGCATTTTTGCCCGCAACGAGGGGGCTGTGGTTACACCGGCTGCCGGCCTGCATTTCAGCCGCGAACTCTTCAAGAGAATGGAAATAAAAGGTATCGAGAGCGGTTTCATCACCATGCACTCGGGCTTAGGCAATTTCAGAGAAATCGATGTAGAGGACCTCACCAAACACAAAATGGACTCGGAGCAACTCATTGTATCGCCCGAGTTTGTAGAGCAGCTGAACAAGACCAAAGACGAAGGCCACAACGTATGCGCCATAGGGACATCGGTTATGAGGGCTTTGGAGAGCGCCGTCAGCACCAACGGCCATATCAAGGCGTTTGACGGATGGACGAACAAATTCATCTTCCCGCCCTACGACTTTACGGTAGCCACCAGCATGGTATCAAACTTCCACTTACCCTACTCTACCATGCTCATGATGGTAGCGGCTTTCGGCGGATACGACCTCGTCTTCAACGCATACGAGGAGGCTATTCGCGAGAAGTACCACTTCGGGGCCTATGGCGATGCCATGCTCATCTTGTAACAAGGCGCCGATACCGCTACTGCCTCCCCTTTGAGCAGGTAGCGCCAGGCGAATAAAGAGAACCCGAGGGGGCAGTGCCTGAACAGGCACTGCCCCCTCGGGTTTTATAAGGATACAGGGAGTTCCCGGCGAGAGAGCATATGAGGCCGTCACGGGCCATATCAGCCCATTGCGGGCCTTTGCCGGAGAGAGATACACCCTGCATAAAAAGAACGGCTAAAAAGCCCGTAAGACTTTTTAGCCGCATCTTATAATTATAGACTCAATTAATCTTTGAGCTTGGCCTTGATAAACTCACGGTTGAGACGGGCAATGTTAGAGAGCGAAACGCTCTTGGGGCACTCGGCAGCACAAGCACCGGTGTTGGTACAGTTACCAAATCCCAGCTCGTCCATCTTGGCGACCATGGCACGCGCACGGCGGGCAGCCTCTACGCGACCTTGGGGAAGAAGTGCAAACTGACTCACCTTGGCCGAAACGAAAAGCATAGCCGAACCGTTCTTACAAGCAGCAACACATGCGCCGCAACCTATACAAGAGGCCGAGTCCATCGCTTCGTCGGCATCTTTCTTGGGGATGCGCACGGCGTTGGCATCTTGTGCGCCACCGCAGTTGACCGAGATATAGCCGCCGGCTTGTATGATTTGGTCGAAAGCCGTACGGTCTACCATCAAGTCGCGAATCACCGGGAATCCGGCAGAACGCCACGGCTCGATAGTGATGACATCGCCATTGTGGAACTTGCGCATGTGCAGTTGGCAAGTCGTCACAGCCGTGTCGGGACCATGGGGGTGACCATTGATATAGAGCGAACACATACCGCATATACCCTCGCGGCAGTCGTGGTCGAATACCACGGGCTCTTTACCTTCATTGATAAGTTGTTCGTTGAGCACATCGAGCATCTCAAGGAACGAGCTGTCGGTCGAAATGCCTTTAAGGCTGTAGGTTTCAAAAGCACCTTTGGCCTTGCGGTCATGTTGCCGCCATACTTTTAATGTTATATCTATCGTTTTATCCATGATTGTAATTGTTGTACCGTTCCCGGATTATTGTTTATAATTACGTTGCTGAACCTTTATAGCCTCATATTGAAGCTCCTCTTTGAAGAGCTCGGGTTTTTTGCCTTCGCCCTCATATTTCCAGCAACTAACGTACATATAATCTTTATCGTTGCGTTGCGCTTCACCGTCGGGAGTTTGATATTCCTCACGGAAGTGACCGCCGCAAGACTCCTCGCGGTTGATAGCATCGTAAGCCATGAGCTTGCCTATAACCAGGAAGTCTTCGAGACGGAGAGCTTTTTCAAGTTCCACGTTGAGCGTATTTGCCTCGCCGGGGATGCGGAGATCTTTATAGAACACCTCTTTCAGCTCATCGATTTTTTTGAGAGCTGTTTCGAGACCCGCTTTGTTGCGACCCATACCCACGTAGTTCCACATAATGTGACCCAGCTCCTTATGGATAGAATCTACCGAACGGTGTCCCTTGATGTTCATAAGACGTTCGATACGTGCCCTTACGCCCTTTTCGGCCTCCTCAAACTCAGGAAGGTCGGTGCTGAAACGAGGCACCTGTATCTGGTCTGAGAGGTAGTTCTGTATAGTGTAGGGCAATACGAAATAACCGTCGGCCAAACCTTGCATCAGGGCCGAAGCACCCAAGCGGTTGGCACCATGGTCCGAGAAGTTTGCCTCACCTATGGCGAAGAGTCCGGGGATAGTGGTCATCAACTCATAGTCTACCCACAAACCGCCCATCGTATAGTGCGAAGCGGGGAATATCATCATAGGAGTCTCGTAGGGATTCTCATCGACAATCTTCTCGTACATCTGGAAGAGGTTGCCATAACGAGCCTCTACGGCCTCACGACCGAGACGTTGTATGGCCTCGCTGAAATCGAGATATACGGCAAGACCCGTAGAACCTACGCCATAACCTGCATCGCAACGCTCTTTGGCGGCACGCGAAGCAACGTCGCGGGGAACAAGGTTACCGAATGCCGGATAACGACGCTCCAAGTAGTAGTCGCGGTCTTCTTCCTTGATTTGCGTGGGTTTGAGTTTTCCTTGACGGATAGCCTCGGCATCCTCTTTTTTCTTGGGTACCCATATACGGCCGTCGTTACGCAACGACTCCGACATCAGTGTCAGTTTCGATTGGTATTCGCCGTGAACGGGGATACATGTGGGGTGAATCTGTGCGAAAGCAGGATTGGCAAAGTAGGCTCCCTTGCGATAGCATTGTACAGCCACCGAGCCGTTCGATGCCATGGCATTGGTAGAGAGGAAATATACATTGCCATAACCGCCGGTAGCTACAACAACGGCATGGGCCGAGTAACGCTCCAACTCACCGGTAACAAGATTACGCACGATAACACCGCGGGCACGACCATCGACGATTACAAGGTCGAGCATTTCATAACGGGTTTTCAGCACAACGTTGCCCTTCTTTACCTGACGGCTCAGAGAAGAGTATGCGCCCAACAAAAGTTGTTGGCCCGTCTGTCCTTTGGCATAGAAAGTACGCGATACTTGCGCACCGCCGAATGAACGGTTGTCTAACAAACCGCCGTATTCGCGGGCAAAAGGTACGCCTTGTGCCACACATTGGTCTATAATATTGTTCGAAACCTCTGCCAAACGATATACGTTGGCCTCGCGGGCGCGGTAGTCACCGCCCTTGATTGTATCATAGAAGAGACGATATACCGAGTCGCCATCGTTCTGATAGTTTTTGGCTGCATTTATACCGCCTTGTGCTGCAATAGAGTGGGCACGGCGGGGAGAGTCTTGGATACAGAAGTTGATAACCTTGAAGCCGAGCTCGCCCAAAGTGGCAGCCGCCGAACCTCCGGCCAAACCGGTACCTACGACGATGATGTCGAGGCGACGCTTATTGGCGGGGTTTACCAGCTTTTGATGCGCTTTATAATTAGTCCATTTTTCCGACAAGGGACCTTCGGGTATTTTAGAATCTAACTTTGTCATAATAGTGATTTTTACAGATTAACAATTAGCAAACGCCACCCGCGCCCATAAGGCCATATTTGATATAAATAGCGATAGCTACAAATGCAAAACCGAGGCAAAGAATAGTAACATAAACGTTGCCGATGGTTTTCCAACGATTGAACCAGATTTTATTGTTGATTCCCACCGTCTGCATTGCGCTCCAAAAACCGTGGGTCAAATGGAACCACAAAGCAAAGAACCATACCAGATAGAGCAGCACCATCCAAGGACAGCTGAATACCTCGATTACCAACGTAGCTCCATCGTGCGGGTTGATGCCGGGGGCAACACCTGCAATCTCATTGAGCTGCATCTTGAACCAGAACTGTGCCATGTGAAGTACCAGGAAGAGTATCACGACGATACCCAGTACCAACATGTTTTGCGAAGACCACTCTACGGTGTCGGGGCGGACATTGACGGCATAACGGTCTGAACCGCGAGCTTTCAGGTTTTGCAATGTCAACCAGAATGCGTAGATAATGTGAACAATAAATCCGGCAGCAAGCACCAGCGTACCGACAAGTGCATACCAGTTGGCTCCCAAGAATTTACATACAGCATTATATGCATCTTCCGAGAACACAAGGGCAATGTTCATGCACATGTGAAAGGTCAGGAATAGGACAAGGAAAAGTCCTGATATACTCATGACTACCTTACGCCCTATGGACGAATTTGTTAACCACATAAAAGTTTGAAATTTAAGTTATTATTGTTGTATGTTGTCATCACTTTCAACGTTCGGCAAAATTAAGTCTTTCGGCTTAAACAAACAAGTGATTACGGAAAATTTTCTGTATTGTTTCTCTTTTTGCCGCTTATCCCCTGCACGCACTCATATTCGTTTCACAGAGACGCGGCATTGACAAAAAATACGTATCTTTGAGGCTCTAAAAAAGCTATCCATGTCTCACAAAATCTTAGTTACCGGAGCCGGTGGCTTCATCGGCGGATTTGTCGTAGAAGCTGCCCTCTCGCGAAATTACGAAACATGGGCTGGCGTGCGGGCAAGCACCTCACGCGAGTACCTGCAAGACAGTCGTATCCGATTTGTCAACCTCGACTTCGGCAACGCCGTACACCTGAAAGAGCAGTTGCTGGAATTGAAAAAGGAGATAGGGCGGTGGGAATACATCGTCCATAACCTCGGTGTCACCAAAAGCAAAAACCGCGACGACTTCGACAAAATCAACTATGGTTACCTGCGCAATTTTGTAGAGGCACTGACAGCCTGCGAGATGGTCCCCGACAAGTTTATCTACATGAGCAGCCTCGGCGCATGGGGCAAGGGGGACGAAAAAGACTACACGCCTATCCGCCCTACCGACACACCACACCCCGACACGCGCTACGGCCAAAGCAAGCTGCGCTCGGAGCAATTCTTAGAGTCGGTAACAGGGTTTCCCTATATAGCCCTTCGCCCCACGGGAGTATATGGTCCTCGTGAGAAGGACTACTATCTGATGTTCAAGAGTATCAAATGCGGTATCGATTTCGGGGTGGGATACCGCCGGCAGCTCCTCACCTTTATATATATAAAAGACTTGGTAAATGCCATTTTTGCAGCCATAGACTCTCCGGCCGTGCGCAAGGGGTATTTCCTCTCGGAGGGGAAGGCATACACGACCTCCGAGTTCAGGCGCTATGTGGCGCAAGCCCTGCACAAACGGTGGGTGCTGCCCGTAATCGTACCATGCTGGTTTTTATGGATAATCTCGGCCATAGCCGAATGGGTTGCCGCGAAGATGGGAAAAAGCAGCACGCTCAATCGCGACAAATACCACATCATGAGCCAGCGCAACTGGCTCTGCGACATATCCGAGGCACAACATGAGATAGGATTCTCTCCCCGCTATTCACTCGAAGAGGGTATCCAAGAGACTATTGCATGGTATAAATCCCACCATTGGCTTTGACACGCCCCTTATCACCCAACCGACACCCAGCACATGGAGAAAAGAAAAAACATAACCGTCTACTGCGCATCGAGCGCAACAATAAACCAAGACTTCTTTGAAGCCGCCAAGGAGCTGGCCAATCTGATGGCCGCCCGCGAGATAGGCTGCATCTATGGAGCCGGCGCACAAGGTCTCATGGGATGCGTAGCCGATACAATGCTGCACGCCGGCGGCAAGGTAACGGGCGTGATACCCCACTTCATGATAGAGAGAGGCTGGTGCCACCCCGCGCTGACCGATGTAATTGCAACCGAAACAATGCACCAGCGCAAAACCATCATGGCGCAGAAAGGCGATGCCGCCATCGCCCTGCCGGGAGGCTGCGGCACCATAGAAGAGCTGATGGAGGTAATTACATGGAAACAATTGGGACTTTACACCCACCCTATTGTTTTACTGAATACCAACGGATATTACAACCCGCTGATAGAGATGCTGCAAAACGCCATAAGCAACCATTTCATGCGAGAAATACACAGCCGTTTATGGTACACGGCCAGCACGCCGCACGAAGCCGTTGAGGCCGCCTTGAACCTGCCCGAGTGGGATAATAAGCTCTCCAAATACTAAAAACGCCAATGTCCATGAGCAACGACAGCATTATCACCACCGATACAATCTTCCCGGCCACAGATACCCTTTCCGTTCCAGCCGGCGACACGGTAACAGCCTCGCCGCAAAAGGAATTCCATACCGAGGGGCTCTTCTTCCTGCGCGATACAGCCCTCACGATGCCCTCTACATACCGGTACCACACCGAGATGAGAGAGAGAAGCTCATCGGCACCCCGCCACCAAGGCAAAGAGCTACCCGTATCGATAGCCGCCGACTCGGGCGTGATACTGCTGCTGATAGTAGCATTTATCGCCGTCGCCCTCTCGTATAAACGCGGGGCAAAGTATCTGGCACACATCTTCGGGTCGCTGTTCAAGACCAAACACCGCAACAGCATCTTCGACGACACTACCATCAACGAGACACAAATACGCATCGCACTCCTCGCACTCACCTTCTTTGTCGGAGGGATTGCCCTCTACACCGGCCTGCTGCAACCCAGCGTCAACGAGCAGGCAGCCGTATTACCGCTGATACTCGCCTGTTCGGTTATGTGCGGCATATACTACCTGTTGCAACGAGGCATCTATGCTCTGTTGGGCTACACCTTTGCCGACACGGCACGCACCGCCCTGTTCAACGAAAATTTCGTATCGCTACACCTTATCATAGGATTATTTTTCACCCCCGCAGTTCTCATCATGATATTTATGCCCGAATACGCCTACGAGGCCGTGTGGGCGTGTATTTTGCTCTACGCGATAGCCCGAATCATCGTTATAATTATGGGCATTAGGATTTTTTTACCGCGCAATTTAGAGATACTCTATATAATTTTGTACCTTTGTGCTCTCGAAATAGCCCCCCTATTAGTCATAGGCAAGGCTATTCCAATAATGTACCAATTTGTAGAATTAAACCTGTTGTAGCCTTGAAAGTCAAGAAGATATTAATCTCTCAGCCGCAGCCTACCAGTGAAAAATCGCCTTATTTCGATATAGCCCAAAAGTATGGAGTGGATGTGGTATTCCGCCCGTTTATCAAAGTAGAAGGATTGTCATCGAAAGAATTCAGGCAACAAAAAATATCGATTCCCGAATATACTGCCGTGATTTTCACAGCGCGGACAGCGATAGACCATTTCTTCAGACTGTGCAAAGAGTTGCGCGTCACCGTCCCCGACACGATGAAATACTTTTGCACCACAGAGTCGATAGCCCTGTACCTGCAAAAATATATCGTATATAGAAAGCGGAAAATATTCTTCGGCAAGTCGAATCACTTGGAGGATTTGATAGACAAACTCGTAAAGCATTCCGAGGAGAGATTCCTGTTTCCGGTATCCGACGTCCACAAAGACGATACATCGCTGCTTGAAAAGAACAAAATCAACTATACGAAAGCCATCATGTACCGCACCGTCAGCAACGACTTTGCGCCCGATGAGGCCTTCGATTACGACATGCTCGTGTTTTTCAGCCCCTCGGGTATCGCCTCCCTGATGAAGAACTTCCCCAACTTCGAGCAAAAAGAGATAAAGATAGGCTGTTTCGGCCCTACGACCGCCAAAGCGATACGCGAGGCCGGGTTCCGTCTCGACGTAGAAGCCCCTTCACCCGAAGCTCCTTCGATGACAACAGCCCTCGAACTCTTCCTAAAAGGGCAGAACAAAAAGAAATAATCCCCTCACCGGGTATTCATCATACACTTGCAAGTAGTAATTATGAAGCACATAGTTGCTACTTGCAAGTTTTACAAGAAGCCGCACTATGTTACAACTATCGAAAGCCGACAAGCTGTGCAGCCGCACCAAAATAAACCTGCTATTCAACAAAGGGCAGGCTTTTGTCGTGTACCCGCTGCGGATAGTGTATCATATCCATGCCAAGACAACCGAAACGGAGAGGCACCAGTTCTTCATCAACGTTCCCAAAAAAAAATTTAAGCGGGCGGTCAAACGGGTATGGCTGCGACGTCGCATCCGTGAAGCATATCGCCAAAACAAAGCCCTGTTACCGGCCGGCAAGAACGTCGCCGTCGACATCGCCTTTCTATACATCGGCAGTGAGAAAAAAGAGTTTGCCGTCATAGAGCAACGCATGAAAGAGGCCCTTGCCAGACTTGCCGAGGCCATACAATCACGCGACATGCACAACACAACACAGCCATGAAAAAGGTGATTACCCAGCTGTTGTTACTACCCATATATTTCTACCAACGTTGCATATCGCCGCTGCTGCCGCCCGTGTGCCGTTATACCCCCACCTGCTCGCAATATGCCGTAGAGGCCTTGAAGAAATACGGCCCGCTAAAAGGATTGTGGCTTGCCGTCAAACGACTCTGCCGTTGCCATCCGTGGGGCGGTAGCGGTTACGACCCCGTGCCATGATACTACCATCCGACATACACACCCACCGCCCCGACCTACACCCGAATGCCATCATATCGGTATCTCCCGACCGGTTTATGCCGGAGCCGCACCGCTACTATTCAGTAGGGATACACCCGTGGCAAAGCGCCGGGACGACCCCTCATGAGATGGAACTCCTGGAACAAATAGCGTCACACCCGCAGGTGGTTGCCATCGGAGAATGCGGAATAGACCGCCTGCGAGGAGCCTCCACAGAACGGCAAGCCGAGATACTCGCAGCTCACATCAGCCTGTCGGAAAAGGTGCAAAAGCCACTGATACTCCACATCGTAAGGGCTTACGACCTGCTTCTGCAAATACGCAAGCATGCGCATCCGCGGCAAAGATGGATACTGCACGGATTCCGGGGCAATGCCGCAACGGCACAACAGCTGACAAAGGCCGGATGCGACCTTTCATACGGGGAACGATACCAACCGGCGGCCCTGCAAGCAACCGGCCTCGACAGACTGTGGATAGAAAGCGACGAAAGCCTCCTGCCCTACGACACACTCCTTGCACAGGTGGCACAAGACTATCCCTGCACGACAGCCCTGCTGCAAGCCTCTATAACACACCGCATGAAAGAGGTATTTTTCTCAGAGATATAATTGCTTATTCAATCAAAGAACCGTACTTTTGTAATATAATTTGCATTTGTAATATATAGTATTATAAACCGATGAATTTTATAGAAGAACTGAAATGGCGCGGCATGATACACGACGTAATGCCGGGAACCGAAGAACAACTGCAAAAGGAGATGACAACAGGCTACCTGGGCATAGACCCCACAGCCGACTCCCTGCACATAGGTCACTTGGTAGGCGTAATGATGTTGCGTCACCTGCAACGCGCCGGCCACAAACCCATTGCACTCATAGGCGGAGCTACCGGTATGATAGGCGACCCCTCCATGAAATCGCAAGAGCGCAAGTTGCTCGATGAGGAGACCCTGCGCCACAATCAAGAAGCCATCAAGAAACAGTTGTCGCACTTCCTCGACTTCGACTCCGACGCACCCAACGCCGCCGAGCTGGTCAACAACTACGACTGGATGAAACCCTTTGCCTTCATCGACTTCATACGCAATGTAGGCAAGCTCATAACCGTAAACTACATGATGGCCAAAGACTCGGTGAAAAAAAGATTGTCGGGGACATCGGGCGAAGGTATGTCATTCACCGAATTCAGCTACCAGCTGATACAAGGCTACGACTTTGCATACCTCTATAAAAACAAAAATTGCAAATTGCAGATGGGAGGCTCCGACCAATGGGGCAATATCACGACCGGTACCGAGCTGATACGCCGCATGTATGGCGGTGAGGCCTTTGCCATTACCTGCCCCCTGATAACGAAAGCCGACGGAGGAAAATTCGGCAAGACCGAGTCGGGCAACGTATGGCTCGACGCGCGCTACACATCGCCCTATAAATTCTACCAGTTCTGGCTCAACGTCAGCGATGCCGATGCCGAAAAATATATCAAGATATTTACCATGCTCGACCGCGAGGAGATAGAGAGCCTCATCGCACAACAGCAGGAAGCCGCACACTTGCGTCCTCTCCAAAAAAGACTGGCTCGCGAGATTACCGTCCTCGTACATGGCGAAACAGAATATGAGAAGGCCGTCGAAGCATCGAACATACTCTTCGGAAACGCTACGGCCGATGCCCTGCACAAGCTCGATGAAGCGACCCTCCTCGATGTATTTGCCGGTGTACCCACCTACGAAATCTCGCTCGATGAGCTGCACAACGGCATAAAGGCCGTAGAACTCACCACCGAGAAGGCCGCCATATTCCCCTCGAAAAGCGAGATGCGCAAGCTCACGCAAGGCGGAGGCGTCATGATAAACAAAGAGAAACTTACCGCATTCGACCAGGTGATAGACGACAGCCACCTGCTGGCCGGCAAGTATCTCATCGTGCAAAAGGGCAAAAAGAACTACTATCTCGTAATTGCCAAATAGAGACCCGTTGTTTACCACAACACCCGGCAACAACGAGAAATACTCATAACTCTAAGCCGTTCCAACCAGCGTACCTCTGTGTTGGAGCGGCTTTTCTTTCCACTCATACCCTGCACCTGCCCGGGTTGCAACTCACGACAGAGGGGAACTCCGTACCTTTCCCGAGAATCGGAGCGCCTTTTTCATCGTAAAAAACATCCCCAAAAGGCCGTTATTTATATCCCGAGAGGGCTTTTGCAAAAATTTCTGCAAAAAAGTGCGTCAAAATTTGGCCAACTCCCAAAAAGGCGTTATCTTTGCAACGCTTTGGGAAAATACCCGGCACATAGGTATTGGCTTATGGTGTAATGGCAGCACAACAGGTTTTGGTTCTGTTTGTCTAGGTTCGAATCCTGGTAAGCCAACCACAAGGACAGCTCGGAAATTCCGGGCTGTTTTTGTTTTCTGCTGCAACCTAAACCTCGGGACTATGAAAAACGGGCAACGCGGGAAGCTGAGATTTGACGTCAGTCATATATTTTAGTCCTTCTGAACAAGAGAAAGCCTTCTCCTTTACGCCGCCCAAGTGATTACGTAATAACGGATTGCAGACCGGCGGTACAAATTCCGGATAAAAATCATACGTTATAAAACAATCTCACAGAGGTGACCCGATAAAAATCCGAGGTTGCAACAGACCTTACAAGTCATCGCAACCTCGTTTATCAACAAAGATGGCAATTTTTTTACCTGCGATGAGGTGGCGGGCCACCGAAGCCATGCGGGCCACCAAAGCCCCCGCGTGGCATTTCGGGACGGTCCTTGCCGAATGTATTGAACCGATAGCTGAACGATATCATATAATAGCTTCCCAACGTATTGTACTGCACATCCTCCATATAGTTACCGGTTACCATACGCTGGATGTTATTACGCTGGTTGAGCATATCAAATCCTTTGAAAGAGATAGTGGCATTACGCCCGGCGAGGAAAGAGTAGGAAATCTCGGCATTCCACACCCATTCTTCGGTATTATATCCGTCGGTATAGCCCTGATAACCGGTATAGCCTATATCACTGCCAATAGAAAGACCGAAAGGAAGATTGACCGTAAACTCGTAAGTGGCACCGTACTTATGTATGGTACGGTTGCTGCCGGTCTGCACCGTATTGTTTACATACTGCAAGTTATAGCGTGCCCTGAGGGCATTATCGAAATAATCGCTGCGGAAAGCTATCCCGAGGTTTTCGCCGACTGAGAATTGGTTGCTACGATTGAGCTCACCATTATTCCTACCGGCACTGCTGCTCAAACCTAAACGCGTGAAATTATTAAGCTGCCACCGCTTGTTGCGGAACGGGAACGTAAGCAGCAACATACCGTTGACATCCCACACGCCATCGACATTTTCGTAGGTCGTCGTGCGACCTCCCGTCTCGGCATTATACGATGTAGCCGATATAATACTGTTGAGTGTATAATTAGCCCGCAAATGCGCCATGATAGAACGTTGCGACTCTACATTGTAATCGCTGAAACGTACCCTCAGACGATTGGTGTACGACGGCTTCAATGCCGGATTACCCACGATAATATCCAAGGGGTTGGTAATATCGGGTACCGGTTGCATCTGCGCAATAGTCGGTTGCGAAGTACGCCCGCGGTAGAATACGCGCAACGAACGTTGTTTACTCTCTTTGTACGTAAAAATAAGATAAGGCGACCAGTTGAAAACAGTATAGGTATCTATGTTATTATCGGGGTTGATAAGGTCTTGCGAAGAGGTTGTAGTAGGTTCAAAAGAGAGACCCACATCATACATATACTTGCGCTGTACCTGTTTGAATCCCACTTGCGCACTATTGGTCAATGACATGTTGCGGAAGCTGTTGCTATACTCGGGGTCGGGCATCGTGGGGAATATGCCCCACTCGTCGGCCGTATAGGTAAATTTGTCGGCATCGCGGAAGGTACCTTGACTGCGCAACCCAAGCGTCAGGAACATACCCCGCTCCCGCTTACCCACCGGCTCGGTATAGGTGACACGAGCCGAGTAGCCGTTGCTCCACGAGTGGTCGTCGTTCTCTTGCCATAGGTCGGTAGTATCTTGCAAAAGATAATATAGCGTAGAGTCGATACTCGAACCCGTTTCGCGCGTATTGCTGAAATTATAACGGGCATGGACACTGAACGAACGACCGGGTTTCGACTTAAAACGGTGGTTATATATGAGCTCTCCCGAAGCCTCCACATTGACGCCGTGACTGTCGGATGTGTTGCTATTGCGGTTGACTTGCGACCGGGCTGCATCACCGGCACTTGTGAGCGACCCCTCGACCTTGTGCGAATCATTGATATTGACCGAGAAACGAGGACGGAACTCGAAAGTATTCAACGAGTCGGGTCGCCATTCTATACGGAAACGTCCGCTTATCTGCTGCCCTATATCGTTAGCTTTCGATGCAGACTCCTGATAGGAAACACTGTCGGTGAAAAAGTTCTGCCGGTCGCTTCGCTGCCAAGTATCGCGATTGTTGTAAGAATACATCACATCGCCGCCTACTCGGAAAATGTCCTTATTGCCCACATTGA
The DNA here is from genome assembly GCA_900542255.1 of uncultured Porphyromonadaceae bacterium. Lineage (GTDB taxonomy): Bacteria > Bacteroidota > Bacteroidia > Bacteroidales > Barnesiellaceae_A > Barnesiella_A > Barnesiella_A excrementipullorum. The sequence goes on along the minus strand of UQMR01000006.1, from coordinate 12,986 downwards.
AGTTTGCTCCTAAACTGTGTGAAGTAGCGATACCGTTGTTGCCTCCGAAACGGCGGAAACGGCTGCCGCCCATATCGGTAAAACCGAGGCTGTTGACGTTGTTACTGTTGGCAATAATGGTAAATTGATTATCGCCGTAGATATAATTGGCCATCACACTGCCGGCGTAGCGGTCGGGGTTGTCGACTCCATAACCATAACCGCCCTGCGCCTCGCCAAACCACCCCTTCTTCATGCCGGGTTTGATGGTAAGATTTATAACCGTCTCCTCCTCGCCATCATCCACACCGGTGATACGGGCAAGGTCGCTCTGACGGTCTACGACCTGCAACTTCTCTATCATCTCTACCGGAATATTCTTAGAGGCTACGAGCGGGTCGTCCGAGAAAAACTCCTTGCCATCGAGCAAAATTTTGGTAACCTCCTTGCCATTGGCTGTAATCTTGCCGTTCTCGTCGACCTCTACGCCGGGCAACTTCTTCAACAAGTCCTCAACGACAGCACTCGGCTGGGTTTTGTATGAGTCGGCATTAAACTCTACGGTATCCTCTTTCACTACCACCTCGGGGGCCTTACCCAATATGACGGCCTCTTGCAACATCACATCGCCCGAACCTAAGAGTATCTCGCCTAAATTTATGCGAGAACGCGAGCCGTCGGCTTTTACGTTGCGATACTCGGTCTGGTATCCCAAGTACGATATGACAGCTATATAAGAACCAGCCTTTACAGGCTTGAAAACAAACACACCGTCATTGTCGCCCGTAGTACCGGTAACAAAAGAGCTATCGCGTGCCGCCAAAAGGCGTGCACTCACCAATGGCAACGGACCATTGTCGGTAGCATCTTTCACGACACCGCGAATAGTTACCTGTTGGGCGAAAGCCAAAACAGGAGTCAACAACCCTACCAACAGAAAAATATATATGGCTCTTCTCATAAAGATTTCGCATTTTTTTATTGAAAACCGTCATTGAGATACCATCGGGCGACAAAGGTTTAATCTCAAAGATATATTTTTATTATTTTTAAGGTCTATGCCCCCTGCAAGCACCCATCCGACAGAAGAATGCGACTTGATATGGCGAGATGGGGCAAAAAGCAGAGACAAACTTTGCTGTTTGCCCTCATTTACATTATCTTTGCCTCCTCAATTAATATGACCGATACAGCATGAAAGAATTTATAACTATCCTGCGGCGTTTTGTTCCCCCATACAAGCACTATCTCATACTCAATATATTTTTCAACATCCTGTCATCGATACTCACGCTCTTCTCGTTTGCGATGATTATCCCCATATTGGAGATGCTTTTCAACCCCGAACGTTCGGTCAGCTACTCTTTCATGGAATGGGGAAGCGGGAACTTGAAGGATGTTGCCATCAACAACTTTTACTATCTCACGACCCTCACGATAGAGCAATACGGCGCCTCTACCACCATACTGCTTTTGGGTATTGTGCTCATTATCCTTACAGCCCTCAAAACCGGGACGTCCTACTTGGGCTCATTCTTCCTGATACCCCTCCGCGCCGGCGTGGTACGCGATATAAGGGGATTTGTCTATGACAAAGTTCTCACTCTGCCGGTAGGATTCTTCACAACCGAGCGCAAGGGCGATGTGATGTCGCGTATGGTAGGCGACACAGCCGAGATAGAGAACTCCATCATGTCGTCACTCGAAATGATGTTCAAGAACCCCATCATGATTATCATTTGCCTGGTCGCCATGTTTACCATCAGCTGGCAGCTCTCTATCTTCGTCTTGATATTGCTTCCGCTGGTAGGCTTCGTCATGGGACGCATAGGCCGCACCCTGAAACAAAACTCCTTGGAGGCCCAACAATGCTGGGGCATGATTATGTCTGAGATAGAAGAGACGTTGGGCGGCATACGCATCATCAAGGCATTCAACGCCGAGAAAAAATCTTCGCAGAAATTCAAGGATACCAATAACCTGTTTTTCAGACTGAGCAACCGCATGAACCGCCGGCAGGCGCTTGCCCACCCCATGAGCGAATTCTTGGGCACCGCCACCATTGCCATCGTCCTATGGTTCGGCGGCACACTCATACTCGCAGGCAACAGCCCCATCGATGCAGCCCAGTTTATCTATTTCTTGGTTATCTTTTACAGCATCATCAACCCGGCCAAAGACCTATCGAAAGGGATGTATGCCGTACAAAGAGGGTTGGCTGCGATGGAGCGCGTAGACAAACTTCTCTCGGCCATCAATCCCATCACCGACCCCGAAAAGCCCGTAGAGATGCAGGAGATGAAAAAGAACATAGAGTATCGCGGCGTATCCTTCAAATACAATACCGACTACGTCGTAAAACATGTCGACTTGGAGATAAAACGGGGGCAAACCGTCGCTCTGGTAGGACAGTCCGGTTCGGGCAAAACCACCCTTGCCGATTTATTACCCCGCTTCTATGACGTACAAGAGGGAGGCATCTACATCGACGGCACCAATATCAAGGATGTGCGCATACACGACCTGCGCGCACTCATGGGCAATGTCAATCAAGAGGCCATTCTCTTCAACGATACCTTCTACAACAATATCACCTTCGGCGTTACCGATGCCACACGCGAACAGGTCATAGAGGCTGCCCGCATAGCCAACGCCCACGATTTCATCATGGAAACGGAAAACGGATACAACACCAACATAGGCGACCGCGGCTGCCGTCTCTCGGGCGGCCAACGCCAACGCATCAGCATCGCACGGGCCATCTTGAAAAACCCGCCCATACTTATACTCGACGAAGCCACCTCGGCACTCGACACCGAGTCGGAACGGCTGGTACAAGAGGCGCTGGAAAAACTGATGCACAACCGCACCACCTTGGTGATTGCCCACCGCTTGTCGACCATCAAGGGAGCCGACCTCATTTGCGTAATGCGCGACGGAGAGATTGTAGAACGCGGCAAACACGACGAACTGATAGCCCTCAACGGCTATTACAAACACCTTGTAGATATGCAGAAATTCTGATTCCTTCTCACCGATAAAGTACCGTAATCATGCACACACAACAATCGTACGAAATAAAATCATCGACAAATGAACCAACAGGCACTGTCGACGGTTATAGGAATGTGTGTTATGTGTGTGTGATGACGGGAGATAATGGCACGAAAAGCTTGCATCTCCCGTTTCGTTGTATCAGAAACAAAAGAAAATCATAATCATATAACACCATGTCACTTTTCTCTCTTATCATCTTAGCTATCGGGCTTTGCATGGACAGTTTCGCCATCTCACTATCGAGCGGAGTACTGATGCGCCCGTTTACATGGCAACGAATAGGAAAATTCTCTCTCTTTATGGCACTATTTCAAGGAGCCATGCCGGTAATAGGATGGCTCCTGGGCTTAGGATTCAGAAATTATATAGATACCTATGACCATTGGATAGCCCTGGGACTGCTGGTATTCTTGGGCGGACGCATGATATACGAGGGTTTGCAACACAAAGAAGAGTGCAGCTTCGACCCATGTGCCACACGCACGGTAATATGCCTTGCGCTGGCCACCTCTATCGACGCCTTGGCGGTTGGCATATCGCTCTCCTTCCTACGAGTAGACATGCTCCTGTCGGCAACGGTTATAGCCCTCACCACATTGCTTTTTTCGGTAGGCGGACTCTTTATCGGCCACTACATAGGGAGCAAGCTACAAAAGTATGCCGAAATCGTGGGAGGTGTCATTCTCATAACCATAGGCATAAAAATCTGCGTCGAGCACATCTTTTTCGCATAACCCCCACCCGACGGCGGCACGACGGCAAGCCCGGCATCAGAATGGATACCCAATCGCCAAATGCAGGCGCAGGTTTTTCCAGAACGAGCCCGATATATTATAGTACCCGCTCTTGCCCGTATCGTAGGGTGCATGCAGAGGTACTCCCACATCGAGTCTCACGACCAGATATCCGGCTATGTCATAACGCAATCCCGCACCGGTTCCCAAGGCAATATCCCGGCCGAAGTTTTTCCACGTCAGCATACCGCCGGGACGCAACTCATCTTCTTTGAGCAACCATATATTACCGGCATCGAGAAAGACAGCTCCTTGCAAGGCATCGAAAATGGGGAAACGCAACTCTACATTGGCCTCCAACTTGAAGTTACCCGTCTGGTCGAGGAATCCGTTGTCATCGTCGGCCGCAGGATGATAGCTGCCCGGGCCGATGGTCCTGATGGTAAAGGCCCTTATACTGTTGGCACCGCCTATATAGAACTGCTCGCTATACGGCATCTCCGAAGCATTGCCATAAGCATAGCCCGCCCCTACCATAAAACGTGATGCCAGGCAAATGTCATGCTCGAAATAGTGGTAATACTTCAACTCATTGGTCAATTTGAGAAATTGCGAAAAGGGATTGCCGAAAATCTCTTTCTCTCCTTTCACTCCACACAAAGAGTATATCCCGTACAGGATATTTCCCGCCTCGGCCGCACTCACTTCCCAAATCCATCTGTTTTGAGAATTCCCTTCATAACCGTTATCATACGTAAACGTATATCCCATAGAAGGGATAAACTGGTTGCGGAAACTCAACGCTATCGCCGGATTCTCGTCGAGCGTATTGTTGAACTCCTCGGTACTGTTCAGCAACTTGGTATATACGAGCTTAAAAGGCGTGAAATTATGCAGCGCCGTAGACGATGTATGGAACTCGTATGCCAGCGATGTATTGAAAGATACCATCCTGAAATAGTGCGGACGGTTCATGATGTTGGCACCCAACTGTATGCTTGTACTCGATTTGAGTCGCCTCAACTGCCGTTTGAGCTTAGGAGCCAGCAATCGCGGGAAAGTGAGCGAACCTGTCGCACCGAACTCATACGAATTGAACAAAGAGGCATTCTCGCCGCCGCCGGTTTGCCATTCGTAGCTGCCGTTGAGCCGCAGAGACAAATGCTCCCCGCCTCCAAAAAGATTGTTATGCGTAACGCCCAATATCAGTCCGGGGCCGATATAGCTGTTTGACTTAGACGAGACATTCGCCTCTACCATAAACTCTATCGGGAGCGAATAGTGCAGGTCGATATTGACATCGATGGAATCCCGCCCGGCCAGGGAATCAAGGGGCGTCACATTCATGACAATAGAGCGGAATATCCCCAGCGAAGAGAGATTCTGCTGCGTAAGGTTCTGGTCGGAAAGCGAGAAGAGACGCCCTTCACGCAGCTTGATATTTCCCAGCAAAGCCCCACGACGCAATTTCAACCCCTTATAGGCATAAACCGTCATGCGCCGCAAGGCAAGCGTGTCGGGCTCTTTTACACCCTGCGGAGGAAACATATCTACCGTTATCTCGCCCGTCTTATAAGGCCGCAGAGCATCGGCAGGGGCATTGGGAGCAAGGAACATACGCACATCTACAATACCGCTCTGACGGGTCGTATCGGCATGATACAGCAGATAGTCGGGACGAAAATAGTAGAATCCGCTATCGCGCAGAAGCGTCGTGATGCGCTCCCGTTCGGCAGCCAAAGTGTCGGCACAATACCGTTGCCCGGTATATAGCAGCGAGGCATCCTTGTGACGGCCAATCATGGCCGACACACAAGAAGTATCGGCAGGATACTCTATGAAGCCCAACTTATAGGGCTTCCCTGCGACGACCGAATAACTAACCGATGCTTTCTTGTCGTTCTTCTTATCATAATTGATGGTATATGAGGTCGTGGAGTTGAAATAGCCGTTGTTGAACAGGATATCTTTCGCCATACGGGCACGCACCTCGGGACGGACAGTCTGTATCAACACCGGGTCACGGGCAAAAATATCGAAAAGCCAGTGTTTCACGCTCTTTGTATTGGGAGTGTACAGATAGTTCCAGGCCCACAGCTCAATAGGTATAAACTTCAACGAGTTGGAGGAGAACAAGGCATTGTTGGGCGGCACCGACAAAGAAGACTTTACCATGCTCTTCACGTCTCCATCGATTTTCACGCTATCTACCGCCGTTATCTCCATCTTATCTACACCGGTGTACAACACCTCACCCTCGGCAAGACGCCGTGTCGTGGAACAGCCGGCGGCAACAACCAGCCATACGGCCAGTAGCATCCCTATACACCATGACAACACATTTCGCTTCATAAGTCAAGTTCCTCCTTTCTGGACGATACGGCTGTCGTATCGGGTACGGCAATGGCAGCACCACCCGTCGTTGCGCCACCCCGCAACGGCGAATAAGGTAAAACGGTATTGCGCCTTTTGCGGAAAAGGTCGAGCAGCGACATCAGTTGTTTCCTGTACAGGAAACCTACGCCGGTCTGTGTTATCTCGCCCTCGATAATACTCTCATATCCGGTATGCCTGAACACTTTCAGATACATGTTCTCGCGTTTCGTCAACCGGTATTCAAGCGAGATATCATCGATAAGATTCTCTTTGAGGTTTTGCGTGGCATCCTGGTTGGTGGCATAGCTGCCTCCCACAACCACTTTCAGGCGGTTATCGAAGAGGCTCTTGGAGAACTTATAAGAGTAGTCGGTACGTTGCGTGCCGGTACCATCATCGCCGTAATCATTGATGCCAAAAGAGAGTTCTACTCCCTTCAAGGTCTTCTGCGCCCACATGTTAAGCTCGCTTTCGAGGAAGGAGTTAAGCGGATTTCCGGCCATATCGGCCGCAGAAGAGAATCCCGTATAAGAGTTATACAACAACATATTGATGGCTTTTGAGGAGCGCTGCTCGGGAGTAAGCCCTTGCAACTCGTTCTGGATGGCGATATCGTCGGTCGTGGAGAGGTCAAACGAGATGCCGAGATTTTTGAGCGTATTGGTCACATAAATCGTAATGTCAAACTCTACGGGGCGGGAACCTTTGTCTCCCTCCGAGACCGAAGAACGTTGCCGCTGCACCGCCTTTATGTTGAACGACGGGTCGGCGATATCTCCGTTCCAGAGCACATAACTGCCCTCCTGTATGTTGAAAATCTTTTGCGACAAGATAGGCGGATTATAGCGCACAAAACCGCCGGTCAGATTATACCGGCCGGTAAAGCGGCTGTCGCCCAAGGCTGTCATGGTATAGAGAAGCGTGCCGCCACCCACAAGGTCTATGCGGTTATTGCCGTCGGTCGAGAGGTTTACACCCAACCGCACGCCTTCGTCTATATCTATATTTACCGTCGCGTTGATATTGGTCGTTGCCGAGACTCTCGAATTGGCAATCTTCTCGTAGGTCTCTACCGTATCGGCAAAGGAAACAAAAGTAACCATATTCGAGTAGTCCTGCCCCGTCTGCATCTGGCTGCTCTGCATCACATAAGTGGCGTTTGTACCCGACAGCAACGAGATACGCCCGTTGACCGACATATTATCGAGGCTGCCACGTATCCTTGCCGCCACATCGGCAAAGACCGAACCGTACAACATCGCCGTACGGCTCTCGGGAGCACGTACGGGCTCGAAGTTGCGCCCTGCCAGGTCGAGGGTGACACCTATCCGCGACAAGTCTGAGAAATCGACCGTTCCGTCTATGTTCAACGGATTACCGTTGACTCCCCGTAGGCCATAAGCATCGAAATAGATTCTATTCTGCCGTATCGGGATATCCTTGGAATCGAGCGTCAACGAGGCTCCCAGGCTCGACAATACGGCTTTTGCATCCTTGAAGCGGATAAAGCCATCTACCCACGGTTGGTCCATCGTGCCCGACAGGGAGAGATTGCTGTCTAACGTACCCGCCAAATCGCCCATCTTTGCCGGGAAGAAAGCATTTGCCACCGACAATGGCAAAGCATCTATCTGCACCTCTCCCCCGATACCCTTGCCACGGGTATCGTAACGTGCCGACAGTTGAAGCACCTGTACACTATCTATCTGTACGGTACCACCTATATTACCGCTACCCGCCGCATCGAGCTCATACGAAGCATATATGTCGAACGAACCTACACGCTGGTTGGCATACCGAAAATCCCGAATGCCGAGCGTACCCTCGGCCTCAATCCCGGCAGGCGGCAAATCGACATAGATATCGGTAGATATATTGCCATCGACCGGCGGCATAAAGGGCGAAGCAACCAACCAATCGGAGAGCCTGATATTGTGTACATCGAGATGCACTCCTTCTACCGACTTATTGCGCCGGCTCTCGGTCGAGAGATAGATACGGCTGTCGCCGTAAGCGAGGCGTATATCGGCTTCTATGTCGCGCGTCTGATGGTTATAAGTAAAATAGTTCCCGGGGTTGAGCTCCCAAGTCTTATACCCTATGACCGGTTGTTTCGGACCGAAAGAGACTGTCAGCAACGAGTCGAGGAAGTCGACCTTGCACCCCAAAAGGAATCCGTTCTCCTTGTCCCGATTCTCTTGCCGGCACAACAACCGCGTGCTGTTGCCCGAGAGAAAACCTTCGACAGTCAACAGGGCAAACTCATCGAGGTTTCCCGGCTTGTTTTTCACCTCCAACGAGTAATTGAGCCGCTTCCCTGCCTCTCGGGCTACAAAATTTATCGTATCCAGCTGCGTACCGGCAACGTTGAGCCGTTGCAGATAGGCCGACAGTGCAAACAAAGAGTCATTCCGGGCATTCAACTGCATGCCGGTAAACTTCACCCCCATACTGTTGAGGTATTGTTGCAGGATATTGTTGCGGCCGGCCTGTATATCGATGGCAAAGGGAGGCAGCCCGCGATGCAACTCGTCCATGTTGAGCCGCTGCCGCTGCCATACCGTATCGACAAACTGCGTCAACCGTTCGAGGCTTGGACTCAGACGCCCCAACCCTACATCGGAGGTCAGCGTAGCCTCTATATCGCCTGTCGAAAGGTCTATATAACTATATGTAATATCACTGGCCGCCACACAGCTTATACTCCCGGCCCGGTAGCGATAATTGCCCATTGCAAGAACGAGCTTGTCCACCTCTACATCGGCCTGCAACAAACTGTCGTTACGCGAAGCCACCAACTGTGCCTTCACCCCGCCGCTAATATTGAACGTATCTGTGGCAAAACGGAGAGCGGCCAAATCAATCAGACGCACATCGGTCTGCACATCGGCGACAAACAGGTCGGGGGTCAACAAGCCCTGTGCATCCACTCCTACATCCAACGCCCGTTGCTCACAACCGGCCTGTATTTGCCAACGCTGCTCTCCCAGCGAAGCCGAAAGCCGAACCCCATTATAGGGCACCCCCTTCAACGAGAGTGTATCGAGCGTCAATTGCAACTCGGCCGACGTTGATATGCCGGTAGGATTGAAATGTGCGCCCGACACTTCGGCACGCGCCGTGAGAGCGCCTATGGAGTCGTATGGCAGGATAGAGTCGATGGGGAAACGGCGAATCCCTATCTTCGCCTCGTATTTCTCTCTCCTGAAATCATAGCCGCCCCTGACCGCAATACCTCCTTGCAGACAGCCCAGAAACAGACCTCCGTCTACACGAGAGCCCTGCAAATCTACCCGGCCGCCCAAACGCAAAGGCTGCATGACTACCCGCCCGAGCAGCAAAGAGTCGGTTATAAAATTCTGCAACGACACAGCCCTTGTCGTAGAAGCCCTGCAACTCATGCGAGCCCGCCTGCGCACCTCATCCCATACCGACGTGACCTCTCCCTCGGCCTGCAGGGTGAAGATACCGGGCTGCGAGAGACGGAGTGTTTTCAGTTGTAGTTTTTCGCACGTACCCTCGGCCTCCACCCGGGCGCTCAACAGCTCCATACCACGCAAAAGCGGTGCAGCGGCAGGGGTATACGGAGAGGCATAACGCCGGGGATGAATATAGAACTGCTTCACGGTGGGATAAAACTTTTCGACGTCTGTAAACGCTACATTACTCTCCAAGCGGGCATAGATGGCCGCCTCGGAGTTATTCTCGAAGAAGCGCATATCGGCATCGACGTCGGCATGCAGGTCGCTATATGGTGTATACAGGGAAAAATCATTGACGACAATACGACTCTCTTGCATCTCGAAACCGCCGGCCGCCCGGGTAACAGCCACTCCTGAGCGTTCGTTGAGCGAGAGCGAGTCTACCGTAAGCCGCAACTCGCTGCCGCGGTTATATACCGAAGAGAGCGCAACACAGATATGGTCGGCCGCAATATATCGGGCGTCAAAACCGCTGCCTGCCGGAGCCGGCTCTGTCATATAGGCAGCCTCGTTATCGGTAAGCATCACCTTCGCCACCGATATTTGCCACGGCATAGAGGCTGCGGCAGCCTGTGTCGTATCGGCACTTGCCGTGTCTGCCTCTGCGGTATGGCAAGCCACATACCGATAGCGGCCACGGTCGATATAAAATTGCTCCACATCTACCTGTTGCCCGGCCAGAGATACCCTGCCACCGGTAATACCGGCCTGAGGCAACGTCACCCTCAATGTATCTATGACGGGCGGCATATACATCGTATAGGTTATATCGGAGAGCGCGATAGTGGTTATATCTATATCCCAATCGGGCAATGGCGACGCCGCCACGCTATCGGTATCGGCAACCGTTCTCAGCACAAGCGACACATCGGCATCGGCCAAAGAGAGGTTCCCGACGCGCACCTTGCCGGCTGCAAGGTCTACCGCACCGCTCGCCAACTGCAATGCACCGGCCTTTACCCCCAAAAACAGCGAGGAGTCTTCGGCTGCAAAATCAAACCGCACATCGGTAAGCGAAACATCCGGTATATAGGCCTTTTTGCGCAGCAGCGGCAACAAAGCAACATTGACACGGGCACTCCCCACCGCCGCCAGCGTGTCGCCATCGCCGTGTGCAACCATCACGTCGTCCAAGGCAAGGTCCAAGGGGAAACGCAACGACAACCGTCCAATCGAGACCGACATACCCGTATGCCCGTTTATCCATTGCTCCGAATAGCGGACAAGGGCATTTTGTATGGCGGGGACATACAGCGTTGCCGGAAGAAGCAATATCAGGACAAGAAGCCCCGCGATTGCATACAGTATATATTTGGGCGCACGTTTCATGCCATTTAGTATCTTTAACTGTCTACATTTTCATTATCAGAAACATATCTCACAGTTTATTGTTTAGCTCATAGACAGTCTATCATTTAAGGAGGTAAAAGTATGAAAAAAATGTGGATATGCGCCTTTTGCAGCGCAATGTTTCTCGCAACCTTTCATTTCGCATACGGCGCCGGGCATAAAGAGACGATAGAGACAAACGAGATGCCACCCCGGGCGCAACAGTTCATGAAAACGCATTTCGGCACGGCCGCTTTACACGCCTATCGCGACGACGACAAGTTCAAGGTAGAAACCGCAACCGGGCAAGAAGTGGAGTTCGACAAAAACGGTCGGTGGGAAGAGATAGAGAACACACAACACCGGTCGCTCCCCTCATCGGTCATCGCCCTGCTCCCGGCTCCGGCCCGCAGCTACATGGCAACCCACCACCCCGACGGTATCGTTTATGAAATAAAGCGCGACAAGAAGGGATACGTCGTAGAACTGGGGGGCGAGAAAGTAAAAATACGGTTCGACACACAAGGCAACTATATCAAGCACAAAAGCCATAAGTAAAACGATACCCTTGTATTTTCAAAAACACAAAGAGGCGCTGCAATGTATGTTGCAGCGCCTCTTTCCATGATATATACCGTGGCTATCCCATAAACGGGAGCGATACCGGCTCGGGGCGAAGCTCGAAGCACAACCTACTCTTACACAAGCAACTCTCCTCGTGCCGCAACTCTATGCAGTGGTCGGTCTCAGTCGTCTGGCGGGCATACACATCTATATCGATACCCGGACGAGCCTCATGGGCAAAGGCTATCTCGAAGCGCGATACCCGGTAACGGTCGTACCACGAGAAGGGATACAAATCGAGAATATGCTCGATATACCGCATACTGTTGACATGGCGGTTGAGGTCTATATCGCTGTAACGCACCGGATACGACAACATCTTCTGCTCGGCCTCGACTTTTATGTGCGAAAAAGGCTCTATGGGACAAGGGCGGTCGAGCACAAGCCTTCCGAGGTTCTCCAACCGGCTCATATCGGACGAACGGCGGGTTGTAAGGTCGAGCACCACCCATATCGTGCGCGCAAAGCCGAAGGTACGGCCCTCGCCATCTATCAGCTCGAAGTTACGCGCCGAGAAGTGCTTGTTGTAACTCTCTATCCACGTAAGCAGTGTATAATTCTCATTAATGGCCGGGAAGCGTTTCACCTCTATCGTCAGCCTCGACAGCACCCAAGCCAAGTGATGCTTTATCAGTTCGGTATAACCCACATTCCACGACTCGGCATGCAGCGTAGCCACCTCTATGATACGTCCTGCCAAGAGCGACAACGGCATCTCCTGCTGGCCGTTACTCTCGCCCGGCGAGAGACAAAATGTTTTGCTGAAAATTTTTTCCTTCATCCCTTCAAATCATCCAACACCTTCACCCGGTGTTTTTCCGCCTGCAAAAGTAGCACAAAAACCGCTATGCGGGAATGGCACCCATACAAATTACAACGCGATAGTGGAATATTTGCAAAATAATCGCTACTAATTGCCATTCATAAAATAAAAAATGTATATTTGCATTGTACTTTCAACGGAAAGTACAGACATTTTATTCATTACGCGAAAGCGTAAATGCTATTCTCATAGTACGAAATCTGGTAAATATCGGACTCCAATTTGCAGCACAATGAAAATCAATCGAGTATAAAATTACTTCTGTTTTTAAGGAACAAAACGGGAACAAGAATGTGCTTTTTTGCGATTCTTTGTTTTTTTTGTTTCATTAGGTTTCATCCTTTTCACTTGTTTGCACAAGGAGCCTATGCTTTACTGTGAGCAGTTATTCTCTCTACTCCAAGAGACATTTATTGATAAACATACTTGCAGCCAAAAAAGAAAAACCCCCGATCTCTCTTCAGCCTGTGCTTCCCTTTTATTGGCAGCCAAAACCGCTTTTACCGTAATAGCCATAGGCATACTGTCAAGCAAATATGCCTATCTAAATATAGTTTACTTTGGTTTAGCTTATATATAGAG
>UQMR01000005.1 GCA_900542255.1 uncultured Porphyromonadaceae bacterium | reverse complement strand
GTGTATCCACCGGTAACAGACACGACGTGAAGGGCTTCGGTTTGGGGCTTGCATACGTACATAAAATCATCAAAGACCTCAAAGGCGATATTCGTGTGGAGAGTGAACTGAATGAAGGATCAACATTTATAATTACATTACCATTAGTTAAAAATTAAAGTTATGGACGAAAAATTGCGTATTCTGCTTTGCGAAGATGACGAGAACCTCGGCATGTTGCTTCGCGAATATCTACAAGCTAAGGACTACGACGCCGACTTGTTCTCTGATGGCGAGGCCGGCTACAAGGCCTTTTTGAAGGGACAATACGATTTGTGTGTCCTCGACGTGATGATGCCCAAAAAAGACGGTTTTACGTTGGCACAAGAGATACGTTCGGTAAACAGTGAGATACCTATTATTTTCTTGACAGCAAAATCACTGAAAGAGGATATTCTCGAAGGTTTCAAGATAGGAGCCGACGACTATATTACGAAACCTTTCTCGATGGAAGAACTTGTGTTCCGTATCGAAGCGATATTGCGCCGTGTGAAAGGCAAGAAGGGCAAGGATGTTACATTCTACCGTATCGGTCAGTTTACATTCGATACGCAGAAACAGGTACTCGCCATCGGCGACAAGACTACCAAGCTCACCACCAAAGAGTCGGAGCTGCTCAGCCTGCTTTGCGCCCATGTAAACGAGATTTTGGAGCGCAACTTCGCGCTGAAAACAATCTGGATTGACGATAATTACTTCAACGCACGTAGCATGGATGTCTATATCACCAAATTGCGCAAGCACTTGAAGGACGACCCGTCGATAGAGATTATCAATATCCATGGCAAGGGCTACAAACTGATTGCTCCCGAGCCTGCCGAGATAAAGGCTTAATTTTGCCGTGAATGTGTAAAAAGCGTAGCTGCCGATTGCGGCAGCTACGCTTTTTTTATGGTACGGATACGAAAAAAGCCCTCGGTGATAGAGGGCTTTTTTATAGAGATGTTTTTTGTACGATTATTTGAGGGCGTCGGCAAGAGCAGCGTTTGTTTTGTGAACGGCTGCTGCGCTGGCTGCAAAAGCGGCTTTCTCTTCTTCGTTGAGGTCGAGCTCGATGACTTTTTCGATACCGTTTTTGCCCAATACGCAAGGAACGCCTATGCAGAGGTCGCTTTCGCCATACTCACCTTCGAGCAATGCGCTGCAAGGAATAATGCGTTTCTCGTTGTGGAGAACAGCCGATACTACCATTGCCGATGCTGCGCCGGGAGCATACCATGCCGATGTGCCGAGGAGTTTGGTGAGCGTAGCACCGCCTACCATCGTGTCGGCAGCTACTTTGTTGAAGCTCTCTGCGTCGAGCAAGCCCGATACGGGTACGCCTTTATAGGTGGCAAAACGTTTCATAGGTATCATGGTGGTATCGCCGTGTCCGCCTATAACCATACCTTCAACCTCGTTGGCATTTGCGCCGAGAGCTTGGCTCATGTAGTATTTGAAGCGTGAGCTGTCCAAAGCGCCGCCCATACCTATGATGCGGTTCTTGGGAAGGTTGGTTGCTTTGTGGATGAGGTAGGTCATTGTATCCATGGGGTTGCTTACGCACAGGATGATGGCGTTGGGCGAGTATTTGAGTACATTCTCAACTACCGATTTAACGATACCGGCGTTTACTCCGATAAGCTCTTCGCGTGTCATGCCCGGTTTGCGGGGAATACCCGATGTGATGACTACCATGTCAGAACCTTCTGTGGCAGCATAATCATTGGTTACACCTTTTATTACGCTATTCATGCAGAGCAGGGCTGCTGTCTGCATCATATCCATAGCCTTGCCTTCCGACACGCCTTCTTTGATGTCGAGCAATACAACTTCATCAGCTACATTTTTGATAGCCAAAATATTGGCACACGTAGCACCTACATTACCGGCGCCTACAACTGTTACTTTTGACATAGTGTTTCGTTTTATATAGTTGTTAATACTATCCTTGTCTTTATAAGTAAGGCAAAGGTATAACAATTTTGTATTAAAGAAAAATTTCTTCAATTAAAATTTTACTAAAATTCTGTATCATGAGGGTAATGCCGGGGCACATGTGTGCAGCACCCTCCCACACCTGTCGGTTGTATATATGCAAGCTGCTGATAACGTGTTTGTTGTGTGCATTTCTGGGGGGAATCGGGCCGGCAATAGCTGCACGTTGCATCAAGGAGTGCAATGCCTTTTTATATCATTAGTTTTCAAATAATTGTAACTCTTTAACGGCGCGACAATTCATTCGGCATACTCTCTTGTCGGTTGCCGCAGATAGGTTTGCAACAGGGCGGAGGTTTTGTCCCGTACTCTGTCGGTTATTCTTCGATGATGCCTTTCCCCTGGCGCGTTATTTCGGGTTCGTCCCCCGTGCAGTCTATGATGGTGCTGCTTTCCGTATCGCCGTCGCCGCCGTCAATGACATAGTCGGCAGTTGCGCCGTAGCGTTCGGCGATAAGGGTGGGGCAGGTGGTATATTCGGGCTCCTCCTCGTCGATGTTTATCGAGGTCGACAGCAAGGGGTTGCCCAACTCTTCTACAATGGCACGAGTTATGTTATTGTCGGGAATGCGTATGCCCACCGTCTTGCGTTGCTTGTATAGCTTGGGCAGGTGCGAGCCGGCAGGAAGCACAAACGTGAATGCTCCGGGCAGATTCCTGCGCATGAGCTTGAAGGTGCGGTCGTCTATCTTGGCATAGCGGGCGGCATCGGCAAGGTCGTGGCATACGATAGAGAGGTTGGCTTTGGCAGGGTCGATACCCTTTATGCGGCAAATGCGTTCTACGGCACGCACGTTCAGGGCATCGCATCCGTACGCATAGAGCGTGTCGGTAGGGTAGATGATGATATCGCCATCGCGTAGAGCCTCTACGATACGGGCTATTTCGCGACGGCCGGGCGTGTCGGGGTGAATGGTGATGAGTTGTTTCATGGTAGTGTATGATAAGGTTAAGGTAAGGATAACCGTTAGCCGGCTGATAAGATACGGGTGCTTATTTCGGTGGCGGCTGCATATCGGTCGAGGAGTTCGGCCGTAAAGTCGAAGCATTCGTCTAAGGGCATCTCTACGGCGTATGCGTTGATGCATACGAGCAGCCGGGTGGTAGAGAGGGTGAGCTTGGTGCGCTCTTCGTCGCTGGTAGGTGTGCCCACGCCGCCCACATTGTCGCGGTAGAGAGGCAGGCCGGCTATGTTGAGCGGCCCACGGCCTATGCCGTTGAATATATCATCGGCGGTGCCTACGCCAAGGGTGAGGCCTCCGTTGATGCAATCGGCATCGAAACCTCCTATGGAGTAGCCCGAGCGCATGGATACGATATTAAGCAGGTCTACCAACGTGTTGATGCGGTATAGGCCGGCTCCGCGTATGGCACGGCGGCACAGAGCTTCGGACGAAACACGGTAGCGGGCCGGGTCTTTGCCCAAGGCACGATAGGCGCGGCGTGTGGCGGCGATGGCTGCGCGCTGGGAGAGGGTCTCGGTCGTGTAGAGAGAGGCTATGCGGCGGGCCTCTTCTTGCACCTCGTTCCACAACATCTCTGTTGTGTCGCTGTTGGCGACACATGCCTCTATGACGCCTACTTGCAGCGCGGGGCATACTTGCGACAGGGAGGGGTGAATAGATATTTCGATCATGGTGGTTATACAGGATTTTCCGACGACAAAATTAACGATTCGAAGCGAAATGAACATATATAGTCGCCAAAAGTTTTTAGAGAGAAAATCATCGTAAGCCTTGATGCAGTTTGTGCTTTTTAGTAACTTTGCCATAGAAATTATAAACTAAAACATAGCTTATGAATACATTTAGTGTGCCCGAGGCCATCTCCACCGGGTGGCAGTTGACAAAAAAGTACTTTATTATTTCCCTGGGACTGATATTGGCATTTGGTGTCGTTTCGTGGTTGCTTTCTTTCCTTGGAGAGCGCGGCGATGCAATAGGCTGGATTGCCCAGTTGGTAAACTTAGTTATTTCCATAGCTTTCTCCATGGGCATGATACGCATTACCGTTGATGCCTTAGGCGGTGAAGAGCCGCGGTTCGGCGCATTCAAGGATGTATTCTCTCGCTTCTTGCCATATTTCGGGGTGAGTATTCTTGTTAGTATTTTTGCCTTGGTACCGTTTATTATTATTTTCGGTATAGGAGTGGTTATCATAGGAGGCTCGTTTATAATGGGAGACTTCGATGCGATATTTGATTTGTGGTGGCTGTTGTTGTTGGCCATGCTTCCGGCTGTATACGTCTCTATCCGTATGTTTTTTGCCCCTTATCTGGTGGTAGATGGCAACAAAGGCGTTATGGAGTCGATAAAGATGAGTTGGAATGCCTCAGCTCCCATGCAGGGAAAGATATTCTTGTTCTACGTGGTCTCCCTGTTGATAGGATTATTGGGGTTGGTATGCTTCTTTGTAGGTATATTTGTATCTATATTGGTTATCATGTATGCCCAGGCATACGTATATCGTATGGCGTTTCCCCCTGCCACACCCGAACTCTTGCTCGTAGATGAAGTGAAAATGACAGAGGTGGTAGATTGATAGCCTCCTTTCCTGAGGCCCGTTATCCGGCCGGCAGGACGAAATAATAAGAGCCCGCGCTGCATCCGACAGATGCAGCGCGGGCTTTTTGTGTGAATACTATTTCGCTCATTCGCTGTTCGGCGCAAGGGCCAGATGGGCAATATGGTTGTCGTAAGAGTAGGGTGGTGCCGCAAATAGCTTGGGCACACAGCCCTGCAACAATAGAGCGGTCAAAAAATCAGATGCGGTAATAAACGGTGCCTTTCAGTACCCCCTCGGACGATATGTATCCCTCTTGGCGCAGGCGCAACAAATCCTTCTTGATGGTGTTTATCGACTCTTTGTGCAGGAAGGTCGCAATATCGCCCACTTTGACAGGCTGGTTTTTCTCTATAAAGCCGAGGATGCGGCGTTGTCGCATGTTCAGGTAAGAACGGTGATGTGCCGACACAACCTCGGGTAATGCAGGAGAGGTATGAGCCGATGTTTCGCCCGCTGCGCGATATACGCACTCCGTCCACAACACTATCCATTCCGAAATATCCTCTTGCGGAGTGTAGCGGTTTTCCATGCCGCACTTTATCGCATGGTGATATGCGGCGATTCTTTCGGCAAGGAGTCTTGCAGGAGCATATTCTGCTATCCAGTTCTGCCCGTGGGTGCAGAGGTATTGCATGGCAAGCAGATGCGCGACAGAGCTTTTGCTTTCGCTGAATGGATGTATGGCAAGAAATTCATATATAAAGATGCCCGCCGCTGTGACAGGGTGCAACCTTTCGGCGCCGTTGCCCGGGAGCATCCACTCTATCAGTGAGCGCAGCTCGTTGCTCACTACGCTGCGAGTCGTACGAAGTAGGCTGTTGCCTCCCCACAGCCTCTCTATGGCGCGGCGAGGGCGTATATTGTCAACCAGAAGGGTATGGAGTGAAACTACGCGCGCCTCGTCGATGGGTGCACGCTCTTTGCCCGAGAAAATATCTTCTACCGCCTGGCGGCCGTGGCGCAAATAGTGCGATAGCGGCGTGTCGGTTTCGGCTGTCGATAATCTTGCGACATCGTCGGCAATGATTTCGTTGCCTTCTAATGCAGCAAGCGCCGCAAGGGTGGCATGGATGTTCTCGTCGGAAAGAGATGAAGATAGCCTCCATTGCGAAGCCAAATGGTCTATGCAACGCAGCTGGCGAGACATCTCGTCGCGTTGCGCCGGAGTAAGATTTATTTTGCTTCCTGTTTTCATCATCATAGCCGCAGTGGGCAAGTATCTGTGCAAAATAAATGAAACTCGGCGAGATGTGCAACTCTTTTATCGAGACTCTCCCGGCTTTATAACATTATGGAAGGAACAGACATTCTTGTTCTTGTGAGAGCCGCGGCGTATGTTTTGCGTCGGCCCTTGCCGAGAGTAATTCCGGTATGCTCTTTCATGGTGCAGATGCTTTGAGCCCGACAGGGCGTCGATGGACATTTACATTTTCTCTATGTGCCGAATTTTTGAGAAATCGTCTAACACTCTACATAGCGCAAAAATGGAAAAATTCGGGCTAAAATGGCTTGTGTTTAACGGTGATTGATGGTTTTAGAAGATGTATAAATGCAACAAACGCCTTACACTGTATCGTAAGGCGTTTGTTGCATTTAGATGGAGTTCTTTTGTGGAGCTGGAGGGAATCGAACCCTCGTCCAAACGAGGAATCAATGTGCTTTCTACATGCTTATCTTCGCCGTTATTGTAGGGAGGCGGCAAGCGCGAAGCTGCCAACCGCAACCTTAGCCTCTTGAATTTCGCCTAAGCGCCGAGGCGACACTTGGGCTATTCCCGATTTTCTTGCACCATCGGGTCGGAACGCTTCGGGACAACAGCTTCCGGATGATGTCTCGTTCCGTCACCTTGTGGCGGAATAAAGCTAATCTACTGTACTTCGATTAAGCAGCGAGAGCGTAGTTGTTTTCGCCAATTAAATTTTTGATGCCTGAGATTATAGAGCCGGGACAACAAAGCTCTGCATGCTTACACACCGCTTCTGCCCGCTGTCAAAGCCAGTCAGCCCCGGTGTTTTGCTTCGCTGCATCGCTATGCGGCGAATGTAGGATTGCAAAGATACGAATATTCTTTGAAACAGTATGCCTGTTTTGAGAAAAAACGCACTTTGTTTTCTCAGCTTCTTTATGTACTTATATTTTTTTTGAAAGAACGGTCTCGCCATGATAGCCGGCGGCCGGGAGATACAAATGATGCAAACTTTTTGTATTGCGCCCGACTTTCACTACCTTTGTTCGTGCGATATGATTACGAAAGGACAAATAAAATTTTTGCAGTCGCTCTCGCATAAGAAGGGACGCGACGAGAGCGGTTGTTTTCTGGCCGAAGGCAATCGTCTGGTAGAAGACACGCTCGGTTGTTTTGCCTGCCGGCTCTTGGTCGCTACGCCTGCCTGGATGGAGGCGCATCCGCAGGTGCGTGCAGCAGAGCGTATCACGGTATCGCGCGATGAGCTGGAGCGGGCATCACAGCAGAAAACGCCCCAAGAGGTATTGGCCGTCTATGAGATACCGCAGCATACATACGATGCCGAGGCTGTGACGGGTGAGTTGTCGCTGGCACTCGATACGGTGCAAGACCCCGGTAATGTGGGTACTATCATCCGCATAGCCGATTGGATGGGCATACGTCACATCTTCTGTTCGCCCGGTACGGCCGATGTATATGCCCCCAAGGTGGTGCAGGCTACGATGGGAGCGCTGGCGCGGGTGGCGGTGCACTATGTGCCGCTCGAACCGCTGGTGAAGCATTTTGCTGCCCGTGCCGAGGTATATGGAACCTTCCTCGATGGCGATAACATATATGATGTACCGCTTGCGGGCAACGGCCTGATAGTGATGGGTAACGAAGGCAATGGCATCTCGCCTGCCATCGAGCGGGCGGTAACGCGCAAGTTGCGCATACCCAATTATCCTGTGGGAGCGGTTACGTGCGAGAGTCTCAATGTGGCAGTTGCCACGGCGATAACCTGTGCCGAGTTTCGCAGGCGTGTAATGAAAGGATAGAAGTATGGCGAAAGTCAAAAGCATATATTGCTGCAATAATTGCGGGGCCGAAAGTCCCAAATGGATAGGCCGTTGTCCGGTGTGCGGCGAGTGGAATACGTATGTAGAGCAGGTGGTGGCGGCAAAGCCCGCCCGTACGCACGACAGCCTGACGATGCAGGCGGGAGCCAAGTCGAAACCGTTGCGTATCGACGAGATAGCATCGGCCTCGGAACCCCGTGTAGATATGGGCGATGCCGAGCTGAACCGCGTTTTGGGCGGCGGCTTGGTGCGTGGGTCGCTGGTACTGATAGGGGGGGAGCCGGGCATAGGCAAGTCAACCCTGATATTGCAGACCGTTTTGTCGCTGACCGATTGCAAAACCCTCTATGTGAGCGGCGAGGAGAGTGCCCGGCAACTGAAATTGCGGGCGGCACGCATCGGGTATGACAGCCCCGATTGTTATATCGTGTGCGAGACGTCGCTCGAAAACATCATGACCCATGTGCAGAATGTAAAGCCCGATTTGCTGGTGGTAGACTCTATACAGACGATTGCTACCGAAACGCTCGAATCGTCGGCAGGCTCGGTGGCGCAGGTGCGCGAGTGTGCCGCGGCCTTGTTGCGGTTTGCCAAAGAGAGCGGTACGCCGGTATTGCTGGTGGGGCATATCAACAAGGAAGGTAGCATTGCCGGGCCCAAGGTGTTGGAGCATATCGTCGATACGGTGCTCCAATTCGAAGGCGACCGACACTATATGTACCGCATCTTGCGTTCTATCAAAAACCGCTTTGGAAGTACGGCCGAGCTGGGAATCTATGAGATGCGGCAAAACGGCCTGCGGCAAGTGAGCAACCCCTCGGAACTGCTCCTTTCGCACGACCATGACGGCCTGAGCGGTGTTGCCATAGCCGTTGCCGTAGAGGGGATACGCCCCTTCCTGATAGAGACACAGGCGTTGGTGAGCAGCGCCGCCTATGGTACACCGCAGCGCTCGGCAACGGGATTCGACCTGCGGCGCATGAATATGTTGCTGGCCGTGTTGGAGAAGCGCGTAGGCTTCAAGTTGGGGCAGAAAGATGTATTCCTCAACATAGCCGGCGGTATCCGCGTCAACGACCCGGCTATGGACTTGGCCGTTATCAGTGCGATACTCTCCTCCAATATGGATATGAGTATCGAGCAAGGCACTTGCATGACGGGCGAGGTAGGCCTGTCGGGCGAGATACGGCCGGTCACCCGCATAGAACAGCGCATTACCGAGGCCGAGAAGCTGGGCTTTACCCGTATACTCATTCCCTCGCACAATGTGAGCGGCATGGACTTGTCGCGCCTGTCGATAGAAGTAATAGAAGTACACAAAGTTGAAGAGGCTTTTCGTCTCCTTTTCGGATAGAGATTATGATACAGGAACAACAACTCCGTTTGTTGCCGTGGCAGGCAGCTTCGGAACAATCTATAATAGCCTACTTGGAGAGTACCGGGCTGCAAGGCGTGAGCGCCGTTCGCGTGCTGAAACGCTCCATCGATGCCCGTCGCAAGCCGGTGCACGTAAGTCTGTTGGTACGCATCTATATAGGAGAGCAGCCGGCCGACGACGAGTATGCCACGATAACCTACGGCGATGTGTCGGCCGCAGCTCCGGTCGTAGTGGTAGGAGCCGGGCCCGCCGGTCTGTTTGCCGCTTTGCGGCTCATAGAAGCCGGTCTGAAACCCATCGTCGTAGAGCGGGGCAAGTCGGTACACGAGCGCAGGCGCGATATTGCACTCATCGGGAAAGAGCAGAAGGTCAACCCCGAGTCGAATTATGGCTTCGGAGAGGGCGGTGCCGGAGCATTTTCCGATGGCAAGCTCTATACACGCAGCAAGAAGCGCGGTAACGTAGAACGTATACTCGGCATTCTCTGTCAGCATGGCGCATCGGTATCTATTCTCTCCGATGCCCATCCGCATATAGGTACCGACAAGTTGCCTCAGGTGATAGAGAATATCCGCAAACGCATCATAGCCTCGGGAGGCGAGGTACACTTCGAGACACGCATGACAGCCTTCCTGCTGCATGGCGATAGTGTGGCAGGTATTGTTACGGCCGACGGACGTACTTTTGCCGGGCCCGTTATCCTGGCCACCGGACACTCGGCCCGCGACGTATATTACTACATGCACGATGCCGGAATCGAGCTCGAAGCCAAAGGCTTTGCTGCCGGTGTGCGGCTCGAACACCCGCAAAAACTCATCGATGCCATCCAGTATCACGACCCCCGCGGGCGCGGCGAGTATCTGCCCGCAGCCGAGTATAGCTTTGTGACACAGGTGAGAGGCAGGGGCGTATATTCGTTCTGCATGTGTCCCGGCGGATTTGTGGTTCCGGCAGCAACCGGTGAGCGGCAGATTGTGGTGAACGGCATGTCGCCCTCCCATAGAGGTTCGCGCTGGGCAAACTCGGGCATGGTCGTAGAGATACGTCCCGAAGATATACCCGGCGCCGACAAGAACGACGTTCTGGCCGGCCTGAAATTTCAGGAAGAACTCGAAGCGTTGTGCTACGTCAACGGTAACTGCAAGCAGACAGCGCCGGCACAGCGCATGACCGACTTTGTGTCGCGACACAATTCGGCAACATTGCCCGCCTCGTCGTATGCCCCCGGTCTGATAGCTTCGCCGCTGCACTTCTGGATGCCGCCCTTTATAGCCTCGCGGTTGCGCGACGGCTTTGAGCATTTCGGTAAGGTATCGCGAGGCTTCCTTACCCGCGAGGCTGTGCTGATAGGAGTAGAGACACGCACCTCGTCGCCCGTGCGCATACCCCGCGATGCCGAGCGTCTGTCGCATGTGTCGTTGCGGGGGCTCTTTCCGTGTGGCGAAGGCGCCGGTTATGCCGGCGGCATCGTATCGGCCGCCATCGACGGCGAACGTTGTGCCGAAGCCGTGGCAGCGCAATGGGAGAGCTTGAAAGCTTTGTAAGTCGGTGCGCAAGAGATAATGGGCCAAAGAAATGAAGCTTACATTTATATACAACAGCGGATTTTTGCTCGAAACAGGCAGCGCCAACATCCTCTTCGATTACTATCGCAAGGGGCACGACATCATCCGTAGGGTTCTGGCTTCGCCCCTGCCACTATACGTCTTGGTATCGCACTCACACCCCGACCACTTCAACCCCGACTGCCTGGGTTGGAAGTCGAAGCATAAGGAGGTACACTATATCTTCTCGGAAGAGTTGCAAAGTGTGATAAAAGGGCACGACAAAGAGATCGTATATCTGCCCGTAGGGGGAGAGTACAGCGACTCTCTGTTGACGATAGAGGCTTTTGGCTCTACCGATATAGGATGCTCGTTCTATCTTACCATAGGCGATACGACCGTGTTCCATGCCGGCGACCTGAATAATTGGCATTGGAGCGACGAATCGACACCCGAGGAGGCGATACAGGCCGAGCGCGATTTCCTGTACCGGTTAGGCCAGCTTGCAGCCGCTCACAACACAGTGCATCTGGCCCTCTTTCCCGTCGATGCCCGCATAGGCAACGATTATGCCCGCGGCGCCCGTCAGTTTCTAGAAGCCATACATACCGATGTGTTTGTACCTATGCACTTTTGGAGTGCTGCCGATGCCGCAGCCGCATTTGCTCCTGAGGCACAAGAGAGAGGCGCGCGGTTTGTGATGCTGCGGCATACCGGCGAGACGGCTGCCGTGTGAGCAACAATCTTTCCCGAAGGGCGCTTAGCGGGGCGCGGCAAATTTGTTGTGGCGCACCATCCATATATATACCCCGATACATATGATTACCGATACCAACGACCCCGCAGGCGATGCCAGGCCCATAGGGAAGAGGGTTGTGGGGTACATGGCCGATAAGATGTACGAGAGCGGAATGCGGGCACATACAATAGAGATGAAGTTGTGGCAAAAAGAGATGATAGAGTAGCCGCATGCGGTAAAAAAGCCGCTGAAACTGAAATGAATACCAGCGAAGATACAATCCCATACATACCCTTTCAGGTATTGGCCGCCTAAAACGATTACCTGCTCGTCGTTGGTAAAGAGTTTTATCGCATCTTCGGGTATAAACTGCAATATGACCGAGGCCACCGTGCCAAACAGAACTGTAATGTATGTGGCATACCGCAGCGTGGTTTGGGCACGCTCTATTTTCCCGGCTCCTATATTTTGTGCCGAGATGGTAGAGACCGTAGATAACATCGCCGAAGGAATGATAAATAGCAGCCCTATAAATTTCTCTACAATACCCACAGCTGCGGCATCATTCAGTCCGCGGCCGTTGGCTATGATAGTGATGGCGATAAAGGCAATTTGTATAAATCCGTCCTGCAAAGCCACCGGCATACCGATGTTGAGGATGCCGCGCATGACGTTTCGCTGCGGGCGTAAGTCGCTGCGGGTAATGCGTATCGACGATTGGCGGCGCGCTATGACGGCAATAGCTATGGCTACGGCACACATTTGGGATAAAGTCGTGGCGAGAGCGGCTCCGGCAGGCCCCATGCCGAAACGGCCGATGAAAACAAAGTCGAGCAAGATATTTACCACACAGGCAATAGCCACAAAATACATGGGCATTTTAGAGTCGCCCAACCCACGGAATATAGAGGCAATGATATTATAGGCGACGATAAAAGGTATACCCAGGAAGCAGATAAAAAGATAGTTATAGGTGCCCTCTACGGCCTCGATAGGCGTGTTTATCCACCGTATGATATTGTCTGTAAGAAGCAATAACCCTATGGCAAGTACAATGGCGATAGAAAGAAACAACGTCACCGTATTGCCTATGGTACGAGCAGCAGTACGGAAGTCGCCGGCTCCTACGGCGCGTGCCGTGCGTACAGTAGTACCCATGGCAAGTCCTATGATAATCACCGTGAGCATGTGCATCACCTGAGCCCCGTTAGATACGGCCGTAGTACTCTCTACGTCGCAATACATGCCTATGACAAAAAGGTCGGCAAGGCCGTAGAGAATTTGTAGAAAATAAGATAGCATGTATGGCAGCGCAAAAGTCGTAATATTGCCCAGTATGCTGCCCTGTGTGAGGTTCCTGCTTTCCATCTTTCTGTTTCTTGTGCAAAGATAGCGAAAGGCGAGAGCAGAAAAAACAAGCTCGCTTGATTTTTTATGCCGAGCCGCATCCTATCTTATCCAAAGATAACGAAAGGCGAGAGCAGAAAAACAAGCTCGCTTGATTTTTTATGCCGAGCCGCATCCTATTTTATCCAAAGATAGCAGAAAGGCGAGAACAGAGCCAAACGAAAAAGAAGTTTTCAAGTTTCGGTTATGCCGAGCCGCCTCTCATCTTGTCAAAAAAATAACGAAAGGCGAGTGGTAAAGCCGGGCAGAAATGAAGTTTTCAGAGAAGGCTCTGGCGAAATTATGGTGAGAGTATAATTGAAAAAAAACAAAAGTAATTGCGGTAATATTTTTTGGGGGGAGGTATATAACGATGCCAAAGATATAGATGGAATTGTTATTACGCCGCAACACGGTCTATCTTATGAAAAGTATTGTAAACGAGGATTAAACATAATAATAATATTCCATAATAACACAACTATGTCGCATTATAGTTATTTATTTTGGCTACCTTTGTGAATGGTATCATGCATAAAGCGTTACTATAATATTTTATGTGTGATATTCTGTAAAAGTTTAACAATAAAAGAAATAGATTGAGATAGAGAGCAGAGTTTATTTGTAAAACAGAACAATAGTAACAACGTTTGGCTTTTGGTCCGTGTTCTCCAAAACTTCGACAATTTTGTGAACAACATCCGGCGGCAAAGGTTAAGCGTCTGTGCGTATAGCGCGGACTTGCTTGCTGTATCCGGATGTATGGGTAGTCGAAGACCTTGGAGAACGGAAAGGTGGGAAAGTTCGCGTTTCTTTTATATCAGTAAAGGCGCATGGTCAATAATATACATATAGGCAAAGCGATAAAAGCAAAATTGCAAGATCAAGGGCGAAGTGTCAAGTGGTTTGCCGAGAAATTATGCTACGAGCGGACAAATGTGTATAATATTTTCCGGAGAAAAAGCATAGATACAGATTTGCTGTATCGTATATCGGAAATATTGGAGCATGATTTCTTTGATTTGTACGACTGCAAAAGCCGTAGAAAATCCGATAAGGATTGATTCTGGTTGTTTTTATCGGTATGGGCAAATCCATAAATTTGCCGTTTCCATATCGTACGTGGCTTGTTGAATTATTTTCCACAATTTGTTGATTTTATTGATACAATTCCCAATCTTTATTATGGGATAAATGTCGTTTCTTTGTGAATACATCTAACCAATAGTTTTCATTATAGAAATTTCATAGATTATTCACTGTATTTTGTTGAGTATGAGAAAAAATTCCTGCTATTTTATTGTATGTGCACTTTGTGTATGTATGTTGAGCGCATGTGGTAGCTCAAAAAACGCGGTTGTATCGCAACAGGCTGTTAACCCTTATGGAACATCTATCGCAAGAGATGAGTGTGAAATATTGGCGGAAGAGAAGCCCGAAGTTCGTCAGTTTGGTGTCGGTTCGCATTTCAAACGAGCTACTGCCGATAATATAGCTGCATTGCAAGCGCGGGCCAAATTTGCCCGAGCCATAGAGAGCGCGGTGTTGGCTGCGACAGAAGAATATGGAGTGTCTATGGAAAAATTTGCCGGTGATGACGTGGTCGGTAATACCGCTATCGACCAGGCTGCAACAAGTCGGGATATAGCTATGACAATTGCACAAACGGTAGTAAAAAACACCTCTGTCATAAAAACAACGGTATATTATAAAGAGAATAAACAGTTCAATGTCTTTGTCTGTGTAGAATATCTCGATGGTATAGATAAAATGGCAGAGACGGTGGTCGGCAAAATAGAGGATGCCATATCGGCCGATGATAAGGCCCGTATCAAGGCCTCGCGCGACGAATTCGTCGAAAACATAAAGAGTGGTATTGTAAAAGGTATGCAGGAACAATAAGCATAACAAAAATGCGTGTTTTGCGAGTTATCGTTACGAGCCTCATTGTAGTATTATCAATGACCTCCATGTCGTTGGCCCAAGATAGGTCTGACAAGATAAAGCCACGTTGGATAAGCAAGCCTCCTGTTGCCCTCAATGATACATACTTTTTTGTTGTCACAGAGGTAGCGGGTGCGGCTACTCTCGATGAAGCGCGAATGCAGTCGAAAAAGGAGTTGTCTGCCAAGGTGGAGATAATAGAAGATATCACAATCGTAGAAGAGTATGACGAGAAGTCGTCGCAACGTATGACCTCCGACGGAAATTTGTATGGAGTTTCAGACGATACTTATCGTTTGCAAATAGAAAGTGAAGGTCATACACTCCCAATCAATTATAAGAAAATAACTGAATATTGGGAGACGGATAGAAGCGGGAGTTTGTCAAGTTATACGCTATATACTCTTTATGCAGTGGCTCATAAGGGCAGGATAGCCCAGTTCGACGATATAAGCATAACATCTCGTTACGGCTTTGATGCTTTTGCCCTTTCGTTTCTTGTACCAGGTGCTGGACAGATGTATAAAGGCAGCATAGGTAAGGGTATAGGTATTCTTGGCGGAGCTGTGGCGGCAAGTGCTGCTATTGTTTTGTGCGAGAATACAAGGGCCTCGTATATCAAGAAAATGAAAGAGCAACCGCGATATGCAGCTGTTTATAATTCACGAGCCGACTCATGGGAAACAGGGCGTAACGTAGCAATAGGTGTTGCAGCCGCTTTATATGTATATAATCTTATAGATGTACTTGTAACAGATGGAGCTTCGCGTGTAAAGGTGAGGCGAAAGAGTGACAACTCTTTGACCATGTTGCCCGCCTTGGGAACAGATTATGCCGGGATTTCATTGATATATAATTTTTAATAAATATGATAATGAGAAAATTGAGTGTACTTTTTAATGTATTGTGTATGGCATCTCTCTTGCTGTTGGCAGGATGTGCCAAAGATGAAGTAGATCTTACCGGTGATATATACGGTAGGGTAACAGATGCAGTGACGGGTGAACCTGTGAAATCTGCTACCGTAACGCTGATGCCCGGTGGAATCTCTACGACTACCGGTAGCGAAGGCTATTTTGAATTTAAGGATTTAGAACCCGGTCAGTATACTTTGCAAATCAGTAAAAGTGGTTACCGAACCGATGCAAAACAGATTACGATTGTAGCCGGGCAGACGGCCTCGGGCGATAAAGCCATTACCCCGGAATCGAAAAACAGTGTTGTAAATGTGAGTACCTCTACTCTTAATTTCGGGCAGAATGAGACTGTTTTGTCATTCGATATAGTCAATGTCGGCAATGCCGGTACGATAAGTTATAACATATCGGGTATTGCTTCGTGGATGGAGGTAGATCCTGTCAATGGGACAGTAGCCATGGGTAAATCGGCGACAGTTGCCGTTAAAGTGGATAGAAGCGGAATCGACAAGACTGAGACAGCCATTTTGCGTGTCAATGCGGCTGGTGGTTCACTTTCGGTTGTGGTCAGTGTAGAACCCGCCGGTACGGGTACCGATCCCGATGACCCTGATGATCCCGATACTCCGGGTAGTGATCCTTCCGACCCGATGCAAACGGTTATGAATGGATTGTACGCCTATTACCGTTTCGAAAAGAGTACGGGAAATAGTGTGAATGGAGCTAATGGAGGAAGTGTAGTAGATTGTTATAATGTTGACAACGAAGTAGATGGAACACTAGCCTTGTTGCTTGACGGTAAAGATGCAACATTCACAGTCCCCGAGGGGTTGATAGATACGCGTAAAATGTCGATTTCTTTCTGGGCAAAAGATTTGAGTGATGGACATATATTTCATGTGGTGAAGTCGACCAATGAGGTCAATTATAAGAATGCTTTTGCTCTTTCGATGGAAAGCGGACAATTGAAGTATATTGCAACTTCTTATTCGGTATTTTATGAGTATAACATTCGTCCGGCGTTTAATCATCCCGATATCTCCAATGGCTGGCATATGATAACTATTACGTCTGATTTCAACAATATAACATTCTCAACGGTTACCACATCTCTGTATATAGACGGGCAGCTGACCGATGTTGTAACAGAGTATGCCAATCCGTATACCGAGAATGAGATAGGTAATATGAACCAGAATTACGGCGCAGGTATCAAGTTCGTCTTGGGAGGCTCTCTCAATAGTGCAATGGGACGTTCTTTCATTATAGACAACCTGCGTGTATATAATACGCGGTTGATTTCGGCCAGCGAGGTGGCACAAATATACGAGGCCGAAAGCCAACGGTAAGAAATCTTGCTCCTTGCGATTTTCATAAAACAGCGAGGAATAAGAGTGGAAGAGAATCCTGAAAGTTATTCAGGATTCTCTTCCCATTTACTATGAAGAAGCGTGTTTCTCGTTTTATGCAAAAAGACATGAGGATTCTGCGCCATACTTTGGGGCAAAACATTTACAGTATGCGGCGAAATATTTCGCCCGTTTTAGTCTGGTATTATATTATTTGCATTATCTTTGTGAAAGACAAAGCCGTGCATGACGGCTTTCGGGAAAATCGTGTTGTACGATGAGGCGTGCCGTATGCTTTCGACCCCGAAAAATCGGCGTTTGGACAACGGCGTTTCGTGGCAGCCGTAGAGAAAAAGATTAGAAGTATTAATTTATCATTGTTTATCACGACCATGAAAAAACATCCATTTATCGCGTTATTGTGTGTGGCAGTACTATGTACCGTGCAGTCGCAAGCCCAATCTCAATCTTTTGAAGAGTACAAGAAAAAAGCCACAGAGGCTTACAGAAGTTATGTAAAGGAAAAAATAACGGCTTTTGAGAATTTCCGTGCAGAACGCAACAAGGAATTTGCCTCGTACCTGCAAAAGAAATGGATGCGCTATGAGCAGCAGCCCGAGGTAGAGCCGCCCGTGCGTCCCAAGCCCGTTGTGCCCGACCCCAAGGATGATACTACTATCCCGTCGCGTCTGCCGGTACTTACGGTGAAGCCCATTAAAAAGCCCGATGAGCCGGTCGATGTTACGGTAAAGCCTTTGCCCCGAAACGTGAGGCCCTCAGAGGCGTTGCAATTCGACTTCTATGGTACACGCTGTCGGGTGCGTTTTGCCAAAAACAAGGCTTTCGCCCTTAGCGACATCAGCGAACAGTATGTGGCGCAGGTGTGGAAAGAGCTTGTCTCGCCCGACTATTCGACCTTGCTTGACGACTGCATCGCATATCGTTCGGAGTTGAAGCTGTGCGACTGGGCGTATGTGAAATTTACCGAGCAGGTAGCCAAGGCCCTTTTCGGTAACGGGAAACCCAACGAGGCGGCTTTGTTGCAGGCTTTCCTGCTGATGCAAAGCGGATACGATGCCAAGGTCGTGCGGTTTGGCGATGAGCGGTTGATGCCGGCACTCTCGGCCGACAATCAGATTTATGGTTTCACCTTCTTTGTAAACAATGGCCGTAAATACTATCTGTTGGAGAAGATAAAAGAGAAGCAGCCCATATACACCTATGATGAGATGTTCTATGACAAGGCGCAACCCTGTGCATTGGGAGTCCTTCATGAGCAGCAGTTGCCGGTAGTGCAGGCTGCCCATGTTACGCGAGTGTCTTCGCACTATCCGGCGGCGCGTGTCGAGACGAAGGCTAATGACAACCTTATGGCCTTCTACAACGACTTTCCGCATTGCGACTGGACGGTATATGCCCGCACGCCTATGACACGCGAGATGCGCGATGATGTACTCACCCCCTTACGGGCAGCCATCCAAGGAAAAGGCGAGGTAGAGGCAGCCAATATATTACTCGATTTTGTGCAGACGGGGTTTGCCTATAAGACCGATGAGCAGCAGTTTGGCTATGAGCGACCGCTGTTTGTCGATGAGGTCTTCTTCTATCCCTATTGCGATTGTGAAGACCGTGCCATCCTGTACGTCTATCTGGTACACGAGTTGCTGGGGCTCGATGTAGCCTTGCTCTACTATCCCATGCACCTCGCAGCGGCAGTGGCCTTCAATGTGCCGGTCGATGGCGACAGCATGATGATAAACGGGCGCAAATATTTGGTATGCGACCCCACTATCATCAGCGGAGCCTCGGTAGGCGAGGCGATGAAACGGTATAAGAATACCCAAGCTACCGTATATACCGTAGAGTACTGATTTATAAATCTGTTTCGTTGAGGAGGGCCTGCACTTTCTCGAAGAAAAGCGATATGTGCTCTCCATCGACGAAGGCATGGCTAACCGTCAGGGCGAGGGGCATATAGAGCCTTTCGCCCCGGGTAATGGCTTTGCCGGCATTCATCAAGGGGTAGTCCATAGAGTGTCCCGTAGCCATCTGCGTGTAGGTTACGCCGGTGAAATATAGCTTGGGGGTTGCACTCAGCAAGAATACATCGTAGTCGCCCGCCTCGGCAATGGCCTTGTCTGTGGCATAGGGGTCGCCGTCGTGCGGAATATTTGTGACGATGTGCCGGGCTTCGCGGTAGAATGAGGCAAAATCCTCTTTATAAGGGATTCGCACGGTATAGAATGTACGTCCCGGTACGGCAATGGGCGATATGACATCGACCGTGTCGTGCCAGACGACGTTACCATCTTTGTCCGTACGGTATCGCAGCTCCTTTATTTCGTTTACGGCACGTGTTACGGCATACAGGTAATAGAGGAAGAAGGAGCGGTTGCTCTTTTTGGCACGATGAAAAGCGTCGGTACAATCCACTTCGCTGGTGATGGCAATCCACGGGTTGGCAAAATTCTTGAAATAGAGGTAATTGTCGCGTCTTACCCAATTTCCTATCTCTACGATGTGTTTCATAACGTTATATAGTTGACGCTTGCAAAAGTATAAATTTTTGCGGAATGAGAGATGCCCCGCAACGGTTATGCGTATCCTCCATGTAATACGTAGAGGCAACTATGCAGGCGCTATTATGCTCTTTGTTGCAGCACTCCTGCCGTAAAGCTAAAAGCCGCTTGCTGACAACCGATTTTTCATGAATAGTTTTTATCTTTGCATAGCGAGCCGCCTCGCAGGCACAAAATGAGATTTTAGTAATATTTTAATAGATAGTATAGTATGAAAAACGGCTATGTGATAGGGTGCGCCATTTTATTGGCTGGATTGCAAGGATGCTACAAGATGCCCGAACCGGTAATGACCGTAGATAAAATGGGTATAGATGTAACCCCCGGTGAGAATAGAGAGTATTCCTATACCGACAAGCGCAGCGGATATTATTACGGACGTACGCACGAGTCGCACTTCGGAGCGTGGCATGCCGGGTGGAATGTCGCCCAGCGGCGTGTCGTGAGCGACTATGACCTGTATGTCGATGGTCTCTTGCTGCCTCGCGACAGCGCTGCCGTTACGGTATATCCCCATTATCTTGCACGCCGCTATCCCCAAGCCGTCGAGCAATTCTATATGGTAGACGACCGGGCCCTCTTGGCGTTGGCTCTGAGCGATGTCAAAGGCGACAGCATCGCTAT
The DNA here is from genome assembly GCA_900542255.1 of uncultured Porphyromonadaceae bacterium. Taxonomy (GTDB): domain Bacteria; phylum Bacteroidota; class Bacteroidia; order Bacteroidales; family Barnesiellaceae_A; genus Barnesiella_A; species Barnesiella_A excrementipullorum. Next base: position 33,346 of record UQMR01000005.1, on the reverse strand, counting down.
GGCCCTCGATACAGGGCTGTTGTCGTCGCCCCGGTACGAAGATGGTATCTTGTGGTATGTGCCGCGCGAGAGTCCCGACAGCCTTCTGGCAGTAACCTCATACAAAGAAGCCCAAGGTAGCTTTGCGGCCGGCCGGTTGTGCTATCCTGTTGCAGCAAAAGGCTTTTTGATGGCCTACGGCAGTGAGAAAACATGTCGCGACAACATTGCGGCTTTCCGCGAGGAAGGCTCTTCGTGGTTAGATGCACGACGCACACGCATGAATGGCATCGTGGCATATTCCAATCCCATGCAAAGCAACTCAGACTCGCTCGACAAGGCGATAGCATGGTTGCTGCTCACCACCGACCAGCTGGTAACCCGCCAGCAAGGCCGCGGCATATATGCCGGCCTGCCGTGGTTCAACGAGTATTGGGGGCGTGATATGTTTATCTCCATGCCCGGCGCGACGCTGGTTACAGGCGAGTTTGATGTGACCCGCGAAATATTGGCCGATTTCTCACGATTCCAAGACACGACAGCGGCATCGCCTACGCGCGGCCGTATTCCCAACCGTGCCAACATGGACGGCATTCTCTATAACACGGCCGACGGTACGCCGCGTTTCGTTATGCAGGTAGCCGATTATGTGCGCTACTCGGGCGATACGGCATTTATCCGCGAGATATATCCGGCCGTGGCATTGAGCATACAATCGTCGATAGACCGTTTCATCGATAAAGACGGCTATCTCTGTCATGCCGATGCCGATACCTGGATGGATGTAGTGAGAGAAGGTATTCCCGGTTCACCCCGCGGCAACCGGGCCAACGATATACAAGCCTTGTGGTACTATCAGCTGAAAGACGGTGCCTATATGGCGCGATATATGGGCGAAACGGCCGATGCCGAGGCGTGGGAGAAACGCGCCGAAGAGCTTCGCCGCAAGTTTGCCTCCGATTTCTGCGATACGACGACATATTGCGTCTATGACCACCTCAATGCCGACGGTTCGAAAGACAGGCAGGTGCGTCCCAACCAGCTCTATACCTTTGAGCTGATAGACGACACGGCCTTCTGTATGCATGTGACACGCCGCGTGTGGGAAGAGTTGGTATATCCGTGGGGAGTGGGTTCGCTCAGCCAATACGACGACAACTTCCATCCGCAACACGAAAACTGGCACTATTACCACAAAGACGATGCCTATCACAACGGTACCGTGTGGTTGTGGAACAACGGCGTAGCTATGCAACGCATGATACAATTCGGCCAACCCGATATCGCTTGGCAACTCTTCGATAACATGAATCGTCAGGCGTTGGTACAGGGAGCCGTAGGCAGCCTCTCTGAGAATGCCGATGCACATCCCCGTGAAGGAGCCGATTGGGCAGGCCGTTCGGGAACCTTCTTGCAGGCGTGGAGCAATGCCGAGCAGCTGCGCGTGTGGTATCAGTACTTCCTCGGGATACGTCCCGACATGATAAATCGCACGATAACCGTCAGCCCGCAAATGCCGTCGGCCATCACCTCGCTCACATGGAGCGAGCGTATAGGCAAAGGTTGCCTGATAGGAGCGTACGAGCGGACCGATAAGGAGACATCATACGCCTATGTGTTGCGCGACGAGGATGCCATGCTGCACCTCTGCATTCCGCTTTTTGCCCCTGTCGATGTAGAGTTGAAGCGCGGCGAGATGTTGCTGGCCACCGTAGAGGGCACGCAGTTGACCCTGAAAGTGAGAGGAACCGACGGTAAAGATGTGCTGAATATTACCGCAGAGCAAGACGGAGAGTCGGTGCGCCGCCAGCAGGAGTATGACCGTTTCTTCGAGGGAACGGCGTTCTGCCAGCCCGTGCAGCGCGACAATCTGAAAGCATTCAGCGAGTATCACGAAATACCCCTTACGTACTAAAAATAATCTATCCCGATGAAAATAGCAGGACATTTCGACCACTTCAATATCAATGTAACCGATTTAGCCCGCAGCATCGCCTTCTACCGCGATGCCTTGGGCTTGACAGAGGCGAAGCGCAAAGAGGCCGCCGACGGTTCTTTTATCCTGGTATATCTGACCGACGGTTCGGGTTTCAGTTTGGAACTTACTTGGTTGCGCGACCATGACCAGCCCTACGAATTGGGCGAGAACGAGTCGCATCTGTGCCTGCGTGTCGAGGGTGACTACGACGAGGTGCGCAAGTATCACCGCGAGATGGGGTGCATCTGTTATGAAAATGAGGAGATGGGGCTATACTTCATACACGACCCCGATGATTATTGGATAGAGATACTGCCCATGAAGTGGGAGTGACCCTGTCGGATTGAAAGCCGCATTGTATTTATCAGCTTGTTATTGCCATGTTACAAAAATATCTTTTCCGCCAAAAATTCATGGCCGCCGAGCCCTCCGATACATCGGGCGTATGGATGCGTGTAGACATGCCCGACGAAAAGGAGAAGGAGCTTCTGGTGCAAGAATATGGTGTGCCCGCCGACTTCATCTCCGATATGGCCGACGCCGACGAGCGTCCGCGTATCGAGTATGACGATGGCGTTACGCTCGTCGTGCTGCGCATCCCGCGCAAAAACGAGTCGGGGAAAATACCTTATTCGACCGTGCCCTTGGGTATTGTCATGGCAAGAGATTGCATAATAACGATAGCCCCCTTTGCCAATGATGTGGTGGCCGATTTCTTGCAGTTTGCCCGCAAGAAAAACGTGCAGGTAGCTACTCCGCACGATTTGGCACTGCGTTTGATGACATCGGCATCGGTGTGGTATATGAAGTATATGAAGCTGATAAATGCCGAGGTAGCCAATGCCGAGAATGTCTTGGAAAAGAGTATCCGCAACGAAGACCTCCTGCGGCTGATGTACCTCGACAAAAGCATGGTCTTCTTCAATGCTGCCATACGGGGCAATGAGATGACCTTGGCAAAGTTCTCCAATATGCTGCGTGCCGAAACGGACTATACCCGCGAGATTTACGAAGATACGCGGGTAGAGCTGCGTCAGGCTCACGCCATGGTGAGCATATATAGCGACATCCTCACCGGTACGATGGACTCCTTTGCCTCCATCATATCCAATAATGTAAATACCATCATGAAACGCATGACGGCCATCTCGTTGATATTGATGTTGCCTACCTTGATAGCGAGTTTCTACGGTATGAATGTCAATACCTTTGTCGAGGATTCGCCGGCCGCTTTTGTTATCATCTTGTCATTCTCGTTGCTCCTGTCGGCTGTCACATACGGAATCTTCAAGTGGAAAAACTGGATTTGATTCTCCACCTGCCTCCTTGTCGTATGTAGGATGGTTACCCTACGGGCGTTTTATGCCTAAACGCTCGGCTTCGGCAAGCATATATTGCCATGCTGCCTCTCTTTCGTTGGGGATGATGCCGTCGAGAATGGCATCCTTGATGCTCTTTTTCAGTTCTCCCACTTCCCGCGAGGGCGGTAGCGAAAAGTAATTCATGATTTCTTCGCCGTTTACAGGGGGCTGGAAGTTGCGTATGCGGTCTTTCTCCTCTATCTCGGCCAGCTTGCGGCGTACGAGGGCAAAGTTATCGAGGAATCGGCGCACCTTCTCGGCGTTGCGCGAGGTTATGTCGGCTTCACACAATATCATGAGCTCGTCTATGTCGTTGCCGGCATCGAAAAGGAGGCGGCGTACAGCCGAGTCGGTTACAACATCTTCGACGAGAGCTATGGGACGCATGTGCAATTCTACCATCTTTTGCACATATCTCATGCGTTCGTCCATGGGCAGTTTCATGGTACGGAATATGCCCGGTATCATTTTGGCGCCGATGAAGTCGTGGTTGTGGAAGCTCCACCCCGTCTTCTCGTCGTAACGTTTGCTGCGGGGCTTGCCAATGTCGTGGAAGAGGGCAGCCCATCGCAGCCACTCGTTGCGCGAACGCAGGGCTACGTTGTCGAGCACGGCCAGCGTGTGGTAGAAGTTGTCCTTGTGCCCCCGGCCGTTCTTGGTATCTATCCCTTTCAGAGCAGCGAGCTCGGGGCAGATATACGATAGCAGGCCGCTCTCATCGAGCATGATAAACCCGCGCGATGGGATATCGGAGCGGACTATTTTCGACAACTCGTCGATAATGCGCTCGCGCGATATGATGGAGATGCGCTGGCTGTTGCGTTTGATGGCATCGAAAGTTTCGGGATGTATCGTGAAGTGGAGTTGTGAGGCAAACCGTATGGCGCGCATCATGCGCAGCGGGTCGTCGCTGAACGTGATGTCGGGGTCGAGTGGGGTGCGTATGATGCGCTTTTGCAGGTCGCTCCTGCCATCGAAGGGGTCTACCAGCATGCCATAACGCTCTTTATTGAGGCATAATGCCATGGCGTTGATGGTGAAGTCGCGGCGATTCTGGTCGTCTTGCAGCGAGCCGTCTTCTACAATAGGCTTGCGCGAGTCGTGCGAGTAGGATTCGCGGCGGGCGCCTACAAACTCCACCTCCCACGTCTCGTTGCCGCTGCGGTATTTTACCTGAGCAGTCCCGAAGTTACGGAATACGGCGAGATGCGCCTTGCGCCCTATTTTGCGACACAGTGCTTCGGCCAGCTCTATACCGCTGCCCAAGGCTACCACATCGATGTCTTTCGAGGGGCGGCACAACATTATATCGCGTACGAAGCCGCCTATTACAAAGCATTCTCTGCCTATCTCGTCGGCAACAGAGCTTATGAGCGAGAAGACGGGATGCGACAGATATTTGCTCCAATCGGTATTATTTAGTTCCATACGTAATAACCACTCAACGTTTCGAGGGCGCAAAGTTACGCATTTTATGCCTATTTGCTGTCGTAGCTTATCACATTTTACGGCAAAAACCCGGTATGGCAATCAGTCGAGGGGGATAATATCTTCCTTGAAGTTGGTGAGGCACTCCATTCCGTTTTCGGTGACGAGGTAGGTATTCTCTACGCCTACGGCACCGGTGCCCGGGATGACAAACTTGGGCTCAATGGCTATAATGTTGCCCGCTGCGAGAATATCGCGTGAGCGCGGCGCAAGTACCGGCGATTCGTTTATCTCTATACCTACGCCGTGTCCTATGAACCCGGCGTGTTGGGTATATCCCATGAAGTAATCGCTCAGTCCGGCCTTGGCTGCCATCTCGTATGCCGTGTTGTACATCTCAGAAGCGGCTACTCCCGGGCGGGCCATGGCCCTCAGAGCCTCATGAATAGCCCGTGAGGTGGCATGTGCGCGGTGTGCCAGTTCGGGAATTTGGCCCACCGAGAAGGTGCGCGACATATCGGTCATGTAACCGGTGAAGTTGCCGCATAAATCTACCATGACGGTAGAGCCTTGGCGGATGAGAGTGCCGTTGCACCCTACGGGGAGTGAGGGGTCGAGTCCGGCACCGCCTAAGGCAAAGTCGTAGGGCGAGGGTGTGTCGGCGTTGTCGCCGCTCAGTAAGCTGCCCATAAAGACCTCCATGCTGGGCCCTGCAACGCGGAAGATACCCAGACACCCCTCCATCCGCAGGCGGCGCTCTATCTCGATTTGCAGTTCAAAGTCGGTCATACCCTCCTCGTACATGGCTTCGATGTGGCTGTATGCGGCTTCGTGACGTGTTGCCGATTCTTTCAGCCGCTCTATTTCGTAGGGCGTTTTGGTAGCCCGCACTTGGCGCATGATGGCCGACCCGTTGGCTATCTCGGCATCGTTGAAAACCTTTGACAGCCTTACAATATCGTTATATGAAGTATAATCGAGTTCGAGCGCAATGCGCGAGGGCAGGGGTATCTCGGCCTCTTGTAGAATGGCCGGAATCTCCTCGGGCTTGCGTATATATACGACAGGTTCGCCCTTCAACCCAACGGGGCGTTTTACAAAATAGAGCATGTTGCCCGACTTGTCTATGTAGATATATCCGCTGAATATTTGTCCGGCGGCATAATAGATATTTACATTGGTGTTGAGGAGCAGCGCATCTGCATCTGAGGCTTGCAGTGCCTTGAATATCTTGTTGTATCTTACAAGAGCTTCCGATTTGAATTGGGAACTGAACATAAGGGTTTGTATTATAATGTATTATTGGTTTTCAGTGATATAAAGTGGCGCGTGAGTGCCTCGAATGAGTCGAAACGCATATCATAATCATCGGTTTGGCCGAAGCCGTAGCTTACCCACACAAAGGGTATGCCGGCTCGGCGGCTTTCGCCGCTATCGCCGTGGGTATCGCCCACATATATCGGGTGACGCAGATTGTGGCGCTGTGACAGCAATTGCATGTTCTCGGCCTTTTGCAGACGGGTATCGCCATACGATAATATATCTGTGATATAAGACGTTAACCCGGCATAGCGTACAAATATAGGCAACTCACGCTCATCGCAGTTGCTGAGTATAAAGAGCTTATAGTGCCGGGCAAGCGCGGCTATCCCTTCTGTTACACCCGGGTATAAGGTGCCGCCGAGGCGAGGCAGCTCGCTTACCTCCAAACGGTTGATGGCCTCTATAAAAGCCTGTGTATATGGCTCGGGTACAAAGTGGGCGAGTATTTTGTCTATGGGAGTCCCCATATACGCCAGCAACTCGCTGCGTCCTATGCGGGTGGTGCTGCCTATCTCCTTGAATGCCATGTTCCATATGGCGGCATACGTATCTACGGCATCCCATAGAGTGCCGTCCATGTCGAAAATCAATGCGTCTGTTTGTGTGTCGATAGTCATTGATTTTATATTTTACCTTTTCATATCGTGTCAAAGGTAGTGAAAACATCGTACTTGTGCGGCATAGTGACTGCTTTTTTATGATGTTTTTTGTGTATCTATTACTTGGGAGCGGGAAATGGCGAAGTTTGCAATTTAGAGACCTGTTTTTATGGGAATATGATATAAAAAGAGAGTCCGGCTTATTTGCCGGACTCTCCTGTATCCTATACAAGTGTGATTTCCTGTGAAGGATGTATCACCTTGCCAATCGTGTGCGCAGATTAGCGAACGACTACTTTCGTAGCTTTGTTGCCCACTTTCACGATATACAAGCCTTTGGCTGCAATCTTGATGTCGCGGCCAGCAACGCCCGTAGCAACCAATTTGCCTGTGAGGTTATATACGGCTACGCTCTCGCCATTGCCGGTAGTTACGATGTTACCGTTTACGGCATAAGCTTTGCCGGCTACAGCCTTAACGCTTTCAACAGATGTTGTCTTGTTGATATTTGTAGGATAAATTTGCAGAGTACCTTTGAATATATTTACAAAGCCTGTTACATCGTATGTGTCATCTCCTACCTCGGGAATGGCAATATCAAATCTTTGATAAGCAGCAATGCTACCAGTGGCATCTGTAAAGTTGCCTTCTGTAGAAACTGTAACATTTTTGATAAGAACGTATTCGCTTACCATATCTTCTGTAATACTGTTGATAGTAACAGTTTCGGGTGTTACGGGTGTTCCTTGGGTGGCCTCTCCGAATGAACTTGCTACAGGAGTAAGTTGATATGTGCCTTGATAGTATCCTACGCTACCACATATGTTTGTCAGAACATCACCATTGGTATAGGTGTTGTCCAAATCGCCATATACTTGTACAGAGGTTGTACCATCGGTAATAAACATATATCGGTTATATTGATAGATAACGGTGACAGGACATGTAATCTTATATACATCATCCATTGCAGCACCCGTTGTATTAGTAGCTAAAAATGCTGCTATTGAATTTACCTCAGGAATAGTTGCAAAAGTATAAGTAGCTTCAGCAATGTCAGATTGGTTACCATCTTTTATGGCAATTGCTTTGATTGTTGTTGTTTCGCTTATAACGATGGGTGCACTGTATAAGGTTTTGGTAGCATCGGGTGTCGTTCCATCTACTGTATAGTAAATAGAAGCACCTTCTGTTGAACATGTAAGCTCAACACTTTGAGCGCTGTAGTAAGTGCCTTCTGGCAAAGAGAAACGAGGAGAAGCAACGCCAGCTACATTGGATACAGTGACATCGAGACCTGAGAAATCGAATTGTCCAGCTTTATTAGCTCCATCAGTTCCGTAGGTAGCTTTTTCTCCTACTGTAAGAGATACCTCAGCAGCATTTCCTGTCCAGGTTACAGTCCAATTATCACCTTCAGTATTGTAAGTAACACTACCTGTAGAAGGTGTAAGCTCAGTTAAACGTTTCTTACCTTGACTTGACAGGTTGAATACAATATTGGTAATATTCGATGCAGAACTTACGGTCAATACATTCTTTGCATAGGTACGCAAATCTTGTCCACTAGCGTAATACGTCGGCGTAGTTTGACCGTCCATTTTATCGGCAGTAACTGTAATACCGTCGATTGTGCCAGTAATAGTGTAACCTTCCTCTACCCAGTTGACATCTGCGCAGACAATGTTGATTACATCGGCATTTGCCAACATAGTGGCGAATGCGGCAAAGAGTGAGAGTAATACTTTTTTCATAAATATAAAATTTGGTTAGTAATTGATTATCTGTTATATCCGTAGCGATAAATATCGCTTGGGTTTAGCTTTGCAAAGTAAACAAAAAAAGTGACGCGGCGTAGTGTAAGAGCAGAAAATTTCACGTGAATGTTAGCCTTATTGGCTCGGTTGTTTCCTTTACTTTACAAATAGCGAGCTAATCTCATATACAGCATAGATGGGTATAAACACCGCAAGGAGCGTGAATGGGTCGCCGCTGGGGGTGATGATGGCTGCTGCGATGAGCAATACAACAACGGCATGCCGGCGATAACGTGAGAAAAACGAGCGGTTTATGATGCCAAATGCCGATAGTAGCTTGCATAGCAGCGGCAACTCAAAGACGACACCCATGATGAACGTCAGTGTCAGAAAGTTGCCGATGTACGAGTCTATGCTTATCTGGTTGGGTATGAGAGCGCTTATCTGATAGTTGGCAAGAAATCTCAGCGTGAGGGGAAATACCAGAAAATATCCCACGGCAAGACCTATGAAAAACAATATGTTGCCGGCCATGAAGGCAAATCGTACATGGCGCAGCTCGTTTTCGTATAGTGCAGGGCTTATAAAACGCCATACTTGATATAGTATAAAAGGGAATGCCAGCACGACAGCCATCCACAGGGAGGTGCTCATGTGTATGAAGAATTGCGATGCAAGCTGTATATTGATGAGCGATACCGAGAAGTCGTCCATCGCAAAGTCGGGAAGGAAGGGGATACGCTGGCTTATGGCCCTCAGAGCCCGGTAGAGGATAAAATCGTTGGAGCAGGGTGCCAGTATGACCTGGTCGAAGAGGTAGGGCATGGCTATAAACAGCCCCGCCATGAGTACGGCAATGACGACGATGACGCGCAACAGCACCTTGCGCAACTCATCGAGATGCTCCCAGAATGTCATTTGCTGACTCTCCATCGGCTCTGCGCTCGGCTCCTTTCTTACTGTTTATTTCTGCTCCTTGTCGCTGGGTGTGCCGGTGTCGTTTTTGTCGTTTTTACCGGTGGTAGAGAGTTCCTCTTCCACTTCGTTCAGCCCCTTTTTGAAACTGCGCACGCCTTTGCCCAGCCCTTGCATCAGCTCGGGAATCTTTTTCCCGCCGAACAGAAGCAAAACTACGATAACGATGAGTATTATCTCGCCCCATCCCACATTGAAAAGCAACATTAACCCTAAAAGGTTCATAGTAGATATGGTATTTATATATGTTATTGATACATTTGTGCAAATGTAGATATTTATATTTGTTCGAGGCAACTATTCTGTCACAAAAATGATTACCTTTGCGGGCGATTAAGAAATATAAATAAAAACGAATCATGAAAGCATTTGTATTTCCCGGTCAGGGAGCACAGTTCGTAGGCATGGGCAAAGACCTGTATGCCGGTAGCGCTGTAGCAAAAGAAATGTTTGACAAGGCAAACGAAATTTTAGGTTTTTCCATTACCGACCTCATGTTTGACGGTACCGACGAGGACCTTCGCCAAACGAAGGTAACACAACCTGCCGTCTTCTTGCACTCGGTAATCTTGGCAAAGACGATGGGCGATGAGTTTAAGCCCGATATGGTTGCAGGTCACTCTTTGGGTGAATTTTCAGCTTTGGTAGCTGCCGGTGCCATGTCGTTTGAAGATGGCTTGCGTCTGGTGTCGGCTCGTGCCCGTGCCATGCAAAAGGCCTGTGAGATGCAGCCTTCTACGATGGCGGCTATCATTGGTTTGCCCGATGAAACGATTGAAAAGATTTGTAGCGAGGTGACAGAAGGTGTTGTCGTATGTGCCAACTATAACAACCCCGGGCAATTGGTTATCTCGGGTTCGATAGAGGGTATCGATGCGGCTTGTGCCAAACTGACAGCTGCCGGTGCCAAACGTGCTTTGAAACTCAAAGTAGGCGGTGCATTCCACTCGCCGTTGATGGAACCCGCACGCGCCGAGTTGGCCGAGGCAATAGCACACACTCCGTTTGCAACACCTTGTTGCCCGGTATATCAGAATGTCGATGCACTTCCGCACACCAACCCCGACGAGATAAAGAGCAACCTGATTGCACAGCTCACGGCTGCCGTGCGTTGGAGCTATTCGGTAGAGCACATGATTGCCGATGGCGCTACGGAGTTTGTCGAGGTAGGTCCCGGTGCTGTTCTGCAAGGTATGATAAAGAAAATCAACAAAGAGGTGCTTACCTCGGGTCGCCAGTAATAGCGAAACATAGCATAAAAGAGGCCGTCATGTGTTGCATGGCGGCCTCTTTTTGTTATGCGGTCTGCACTATGGCGCAGTTCCGTGCCGCTCTCGTGGCAGGCCTTGGTCGTGGCTGCCGATAATGTGCTGGCATCCCTTGCTTGTGCTCTTTTCTTGTCATGGCATAGGCCCGACAACACTCCTCATGCAGCAGGTCTCTTTGCCAGACTCTCCCGTGAGCCGCCATGACCGAAAAAGCCCGTGCTTCACAAATGGGAAGCACGGGCTGCTGTCTTTACGGTAAAAGAAACTTGCGTTCTACATCAGAACCATCTTACGTAGGCAAAATCCTGACGGTGGGGCAGGTCGGGATTTTTGGGATACATTCTGAATGAGAAGCGGAAGGTTCCGGCCTTGTCAATCGTATTTTTCAATGCATAGGTGATGAGGTCGCCCTCGGTTTTCACAACTTTCAGCTCTTGCGCATTATAGGATTGCGGTTCGTTGTTGTTGTTCTCGGTGGGAACCGAAACCAACTCCACGCCGAGGCAGTTGCCCAAGCCCTTGCTATCGAGGGTAACCTCTACATCGTAGGTCTTGCCAACTTGCGGTGCGTAGAGCATCTCATCGGACATCTTCACCTCCTTGATTTCTATTTGGTCCCACAACGAGGCTACTTTGATTTTCCAGGCAGCTATTTCGCGGGCTTTGGCAAAGTCGTTGGCCTTCAAGAGAGCCGAGCGTTTACCCTCCTTGTTATAGAAACGCTCTATGTAGTCGTCGAGCATACGTTTCATGGTGTAGTTGGGGGCAATTTCGGCGATAGATTTCTTGATGTATTGTATCCACTCGGGCGAGTAGCCTTTGCTGTTCTTGGCAAAATAGAGCGGGATAATCTGGTTTTCGAGCATCGAGTAGATGGTCGCTGCATCGAGTTGGTCTTGCTGGCCTTGGTCTTGGTATGTACGCTTGTCGGTCAATGCCCAGCCGGCACCTTCACGATAGCCTTCATACCACCATCCGTCGAGTACCGAGAAGTTGAGCACACCGTTCATCTCGGCTTTCTCGCCCGATGTACCCGATGCTTCCAACGGGCGCGTGGGGGTGTTCAACCAAATATCTACACCCGAGATAAGGCGTTTCGATACGCGCATGTCGTAGTTTTCGAGGAAGATGATTTTTCCCAGGAACTCGGGTCGGCGTGAGATTTCCACGATACGTTTGATGAGTCCTTGTCCTGCGCCGTCGGCCGGGTGAGCCTTGCCTGCAAATATAAACTGTACCGGGTAGTTGGGGTTGTTTACGATTTTAGAAAGGCGGTCCAAGTCGGTGAAGAGAAGGTGTGCGCGCTTGTAGGTGGCAAAGCGGCGTGCGAAACCTATCAACAGGGCGTTGGGATTGATGCGTTCGAGGATAGAAACGATACGCGAGGGGTCGCCTTGGTTTTTGAGCCATGTGTCGCGGAAGTCGTCTTTTACGAAACGGATAAGTTTCTGTTTCAGTTGCTGGCGCATGTTCCATATTTCCATGTCATCTACATCGTAGATGCGGCTCCATATCTCGCCGTTAGATTGGTCGTCTATATACTCTTTGCCCAACTTCTCGGCATAGAAGTTCTTCCATTCAGAGGCAGCCCATGTAGGCATGTGCACTCCGTTGGTTACGTAGCTTACGTGCAATTCGTCGGGAGAGTAGCCTTTCCATATCGGTTGGAACATCTTTTGCGATACCTTGCCGTGCAACCAGCTCACGCCGTTTACCTCTTGGCATGTGTTGCATGCAAAGGTACTCATGCAGAACTTCTCGTTGGTGTCGGGGTTTTCGCGACCCATGTTTATGAAGTCGTTCCACGAGATACCAAGTTTGGCGGGGTATTCGCCCAGATATTTACCGAAGAGAGATTCGTCGAAATAGTCGTGTCCTGCGGGTACGGGAGTGTGTACCGTATAGAGCGACGAGGCGCGTACCACTTCGAGTGCCTCAGAGAAGGTGAGACCTTTGTTTACATAGTCTACAAGGCGTTGTACGTTGAGCAGGGCTGCGTGTCCCTCGTTGCAGTGGTATATATCGTTTTCGATACCGAGTTTGTGCAACATCAACACACCGCCTATACCCAGCATGTACTCTTGTTTCATGCGGTTTTCCCAGTCGCCGCCGTAGAGTTGGTAGGTAATGGGGCGGTCAAGCTCGCTGTTTTGTTCCAGGTCGGTATCCATCAGGTAGAGCGAGATGCGACCTACGTTGACACGCCATACATTCGAGTAAACGATGCGTCCGGGGAACGGAACTTCGAGTATCATGGGGCGGCCGTCGGCTTCACACACTTGCTCTATGGGCAGTTGGTTGAAGTTTTGGGCTTCGTAGTTGGCTATTTGCTGGCCGTCCATAGAGAGCGTTTGCGAGAAATAGCCGTAGCGGTAGAGAAATCCTACGCCAGTCATGTTCACACGGCTGTCGCTGGCCTCTTTCAGGTAGTCGCCGGCCAGGATACCCAGACCGCCCGAGTATATTTTCAGGCAGTTTGCCAAGCCATACTCCATGGAGAAGTACGAAACGGAAGGTACGTCGGTGCGTTTTTCTACCTGCATGTATTTTTGGAACTCGTCATATACATCGGAGATACGACGCATCATGGCTTTGTCGGCGATGATAGACTCGAATTTCTCGTAGCTCATGCTTTGCAGCATGTATACAGGATTTTGCCATAAATTACGGTCTAAATCATGAAACAGGCTTCGGGCTTCGGTATTCCACACCCACCATAAGTTCTTGGCAAGTATCTCCAAATTCGACAGCTCTGCGGGAAGACTCGATTTTATGGTAACATCACGCCACACGGGGGCGTTGGTATTACTCGCTTTTACTATCATAGTTATTATTTTTTTTAGTGAGTTTCTTATTTATTGCGTTCTTTGCTATGTTGCAATGCTATTGCATAGGCCTCCTGGTAGTAGACTATGAAGTTTTTCCATTCGGCTTCTGCGGCTTGCTTCGAGGCGGCTTTATTCAGCGCCGTCTTGGCGTTCTTCTTCAACTGTACCATCGATACAATGGTCGAGGCCAATTGCTCCGACACGTCTATGAAGTTGTTGTCGTTGCGTTGCAGAACCTCTACACCCGTATCTTGCATGGTGTGCGCTTCGTGATTGATAATCCATTGCCCGAATCCCGAGAGCTGTGTGGTCACAGTGGGTATCCCGAATGCAATGCTCTCCAAGGGGGTGTATCCCCACGGCTCGTAGTAGCTGGGGAATGCCGTGGCATCCATACCCATGAGTACGTCATAGTATGGCATGTCTATCAACCCGTCGCTGCCGGTAAGATACGAAGGTATGAAAATAAGTTTTACCGGGTTGTTGGGCCGGTTTTCTATACCGAGGTAGTGTATTTGGTTGATAATGTTGTCGTTGTCGTAGTTGTGCAGGCGATGCGTAACGATGGGGTCGGGCAGGGGGGTGAAAAACATTCCTTCGCTCTCCATGCGCTCTTTCAAATCGGCGCGGGGAGCATCTACCCATCCCGGTGTCAATACAAAGGCTATTATCTCGCGCTCTATGTCGTTGCGCCGCGCAATGCGCCCGATAGCGTCTATAAAGAGGTCTATGCCTTTGTTGCGATATTCATACCGCCCCGATGTGGCTATCAAGAAGGCATCGGCGGCAGGGTGGTAGCCTGTCAGGTTCTGGACAATGCGCAGCAATTTAGCCCGTGCCTGCATGCGTTTTTCGCTCATCACCTTTTGCGAGGGCACAAAGTTGCGTTCAAATCCGTTGGGAGTCACCACGTCGGGTGTACGGCGTAAGAGTTGTATACACTCTTTGGCTGTAATGTCGCTTACGGTGGTGAAACAGTCGGCATGTTGTGCCGCATGTTTTTCTACCGAATGTTTCGACTCCATATTCAGCTCTTGGGCCATCTGGTCGCCGTCATAAGCCGGTAGAAAATCGTATAGAGGTTTGTTATTGCCGGCAATGGAGCGGCCTATCGAGGTGGCGTGCGTCGTGAATACCGTGGCGATGCGCGGAACGAATTGCTTGATATAGAGCAATCCCAATCCTGTCGTCCATTCGTCGAAGTGGGCAACGACGCTCTTGTTTCTGCCATCTATGAAGTTATAGTAGTTCTCAATGACCAAAGCCGAGGCCCATGCAAAAGCCGAAGCCTCGTCGTAGTCGCCGTATGCGTGCAACGAGTCTACGCCATACAAGTCCCACATGAGTTTGTAGAAATCGTTCTTGTGGGCATATAGAGGATTGAAATCTACCAAAATGACAAGCGGATTACCCGGCACAGCCCATCGGCCGGTGCGCACTTTCAGTCCGTATGGCAGCTGGGCTTGTGCAGCCCACGCGCCCATCGCCGTGGCATCTTCGATAAAAAACGGCGAGGTCTTTTCTTTCCATATATCGGGACCTATAAAGATAACTTTGTCTTTGTGAAGGCGTTGCAGTGTTTTTGCCTTTGTCGATAAAACTGTATATATGCCGCCTACGAGGTTACATACTTCCCAACTCACCTCAAAGATATATTCGGGCATATTCGTATCGTTTCCCATAAAGTAGTATTATATCAGTTCCTGTAATCGACCGCAAAAGTACAATAAAATTCTTTTTTTTCAGAAATTTGCCGTATCGTTTTTTCCTATCACCTCTGTGCAATCGTTCTCATGGGCGCCGATGACGGTGCAGAAATGTTTTTTTGCGGCTCTCTCATGGCGTTGTATTCCGATTTTCCCTATATTTGTCCATCACTAATATTCAAACTTTATACATATGGCAAGCAAAAGGAAATTGAAAAAAGAGATTAACGCCGTTGTCTTGGACTTGGTAGGCGAATACATGATGATGCGCAGGTTTGTACCCGGAGTCGACCCCGAGAAGGCCGATGCCGTGCTGTGCAAAATCATAGAGATTCGCAACGAATATATTCGTCGCATAGGTGCCAATGGCGGCAAAGACCATAAACTTGTGGCCGCTTACTATAAGAAACTGCGTTCTGATTTCGGGCAGCGGGTCGATGAGGTGCTCTCTGATTTCGAGGCCTTGACTCCCAAAAATTGATACGATGGCGCGACCTGCGTCGTGGGCTGCATGGATATTGCGTGCCTGCGGATGGACGGTATCGGCCACCGTCCCCGAGTATAATAAATATGTGATTTGTGTTGCTCCGCATACGAGCAACTGGGATTTTATCATGGGCGAGCTTGCCTATCTTTCGTTGGGGCGCAGAGCCGGTTTCCTGATGAAGAAAGATTGGTTTTTCTTTCCCTTGGGTTGCATCTTCCGAGCCATTGGCGGTATTCCCGTAGAGCGCAGCAAGCGTACCGATATGGTAGAGCAGGTGGCGCAACGCTTTGACGCTGCCGATTCTTTGGCCATAGCCATTACCCCCGAGGCGACTCGCAAGCCCAATAAAGAGTGGAAGCGCGGCTTCTATTATATAGCTCGCCGTGCGGGTGTGCCCATCGTGTTGGCTTATATCGACTATGGTAAGAAACGTATAGGCTTGGACCGCGAGTTTACGCCTACCGGCGATGTCGAGGCCGACATGAATGAAATAAAACGCTATTACATGCAGTTTGAGGGTAAGAACAAAGACAATTTTATTACCGGTCTCGAATAGACACACGATATGGATACACTACGGCTTGCCTTGTTGCAGAACAGCATAGAGTGGGAAGACAAAGTTGCCAATTTGCAGTATTGCGAGACGCGCCTTGCCTCGTTGAGCGGCAAGGTGCAGGTGGCCGTCTTGCCCGAAATGTTTACTACCGGCTTTACGATGAATGCCTCTTCGCTGGCCGAAGAGGGCGACGATATAACCCTGCAAAGACTTCGGAAATGGGCTGCCGACTATGGCATAGCCCTTGCCGGCAGCTATATAGCCCGCGAAGGAGAGGCGTGTTACAATAGAGGCTTTTTTGTCGCCCCCGACGGGGAGAGTCGCTTCTACGACAAACGCCACCTGTTCCGCATGGGCGAAGAGGGGCGTTACTTTATGGCCGGCAACAAACGTTGCATCGTAGAGTATGCCGGATGGCGCATAGCCCTCTTTGTATGCTACGATTTGCGATTCCCAGTGTGGTGTCGCAATGTCGGCAACGAGTATGACCTCGCTCTCTACGTCGCCTCATGGCCTCAGGTGCGCGCACATGCGTGGCGCAGCCTTCTGGTGGCACGCGCCATAGAAAATGCGGCCTATGTGTGTGGCGTGAACCGCGTGGGATGCGACAACATGGGCTTGGTGTATAGCGGCGATACAATGGCCATAGACTTCAAAGGCAATACGTTGGCAAAGGCACCCGATGGTGAAGAGGCTGTCGTGACGATGGAGTTGGATAGGCAGTCGTTGCTTTCTTTCAGGAAAAAGTTTCCCGTGTGGCGCGATGCCGATGCTTTTACTATCGACTTGTGATATCTGGATAGAGATCAATAAGAAACCGGCCTCAGAATATCTGAGGCCGGTTTCTGCTTATCGTTTCTATGGCTCTTTTATTTACTTTTTCTCCATCATTTTAAGGTCTCGGTTTTTTTCAGGCGGTAACCCTCGGGGTTGGCCGGTTTTTGCATCGAATGGTCGAGCATCACCACGGTCGTATCGGTCTCTACGTATAGGAATACCGAGTCGGTCGAGCCGCTGTCGGGGGCGAGAGCATATACCTTGGCTTTCTTGTCGCCGTGTAACCCCCAGCGTGTAAACTTCTTGCCGCGGCTTTTCATCGACTTGTTTTGCAAGGTGTCGGCAACGATATAAGTCGTTGTCATCGTGTAAGTCCCATTTATGCTGTCCATTTGCTCCGTTATCACTACCCAATAGTGTGCAGCAGGCATTTTGCCATGAGCTTTCACCCGGCCTTCATAGGCATATACCTCGCTCATGCCTGTCGAGTCGGTCTCCATAGCCCAAGCCTCTTGCTCTACGGTATTCTTTTTCTCTGAGTTGCAGGCAGCCAGCAATAGAAGGGCTGCCATGAAAAATGCGGTTTTTTTCATTGTGATTTATTTATTGGTTTTTTGCCAATAAACAAATGGCAGCGTCGTTTGGTTCGGGGCAACCCTTACAGGTTGTAATATTTGCTTTGGTATTGCGAGAAGGTAAGGTGGCTGATGGTTTTGCCTTGTTCGTTTACAATCTTATACCGTCCCGACTCGTTTTGGACCACTATGGCATGAGCATCTATCGACGGACGTATCTCGCCTGTCACGTATTCAAACGGCAGGACGGTATTGCCATCGCCATCGATACAACCCCATTCGTTGCGTGTATTCTCTACGGCAAAGAGCCCACCTTCGCCTAAATAGATGGTTTTGTATTGCGCCGGCACGGCGATGTTGCCCTTCCTGTCGAGCAGCCCGTAGTGTTCTCCGTCATAATATATGCAACGTCCGTTTTTGAAGGTATAGGGGATGTTGGCAGGGTTGAGGGGTTGGCACAGTTTCAGTTCTTCGGCAGGTTTTATGGCTATTTTGCCGCGGGTATCTATAAAGCCTATCTTCCCGACGGTGTCGATGACCGCCAGCAGCCCGTCGGAGTATTCCCACGATAGGGGGCGTATTCCTTGGTCGAAGGTATATACCGTCTTGCCATTGCTCCCGATGATGGAGATGGTCATCTCGTCGTTTTTTTCATAAGCGACAAGGGCAACTCCGCACAAAAAATTGGTCGCCACGATATACTGGGGTTCTATTTTTACGTTGCCTTTTTCGTCAATATAGCCCATGCGCGGCCTTATGTCGTCGCTTCTGAAAGGGGCCAGCCCTTCGGCAAAGAAGCCTACGTCGATAATCTGTTGCGGTAGTTTGGCCACCTCTTCGCCCTTTTTATTGATAATGGTAATATTGTATTCGTCTTTTTTGCGTACAGGCGTGTAGTCGCTGTAAAGAAACAACTTGGCCGACGTATAGTAGTCTTTCCCTATTTTGCGGGGATTGGCCTCAGCGGTGTAGAACGATAGCAGTCCGTTCTCCTCACGTGCCATGAATAAGCCTCGCGACGACACTGAGGGACAGTACATGAATCTCCCGTCGAACAAGATATTGCCGTCTAAACCCATCATACCCCAAAAGTCGGTCGTCTCGGTCTTGAAAGGGAAATACTCTACGGGAGTAACTTCTTTGCGTGAGCAAGAGGCCAACACGAGGATGGTTGCGATAGATGCTGCTAAAAGAGTTTTCATACGGCAAGAGGTATAAGATATGACGCAAAATTAGTATAAAATCATTTCGTCGGGAGAAAAAGATGTGTTTAATTTCTCCGTCCCGAAAAATCATCGTATTTTTGATGAAACAATTACTCTAATATAACCTATGGAGAAATCGAAAGTTTATTTTACAAACATGCGTACTACGCCTACCAACAATTTGCTCGATAAGATGGAGCGGCTGGTACGTCGGGCAGGTATTGCCGACATTGATTTTGAGAATAAGTTTGTTGCCATAAAAATACATTTTGGCGAACCGGGAAATTTGGCTTACTTGCGCCCGCAATATGCGGCGCGTATGGCGGCCATTCTGCGTTCGTTGGGAGCAAAACCGTTTCTTACCGACTCCAATACGCTCTATTCGGGTAAGCGTGCCAATGCCGTAGACCACTTGCAGAGTGCTATGGAGAATGGTTACAATCCCATATCGGCGCAATGCCCGGTAATCATAGCCGACGGATTGAAAGGAACAGACTATGTAGAGGTGCCCATCGACGGAGAGTATTGCAAAAGTCCCAAGATAGGTACAGCCATTGTCGATGCCGACATCATTATATCTATGAACCACTTCAAGGGGCATGAGCAGGCCGGTTTTGGCGGCGCTCTCAAAAACTTGGGGATGGGAGCTGCCAGCCGGGGCGGAAAATTGGAACTGCATAGCGGCGCTCAGCCCCGTATAAAGGCCGATAAATGCGTGGGATGCGGCAGTTGTGTGCGCCATTGCGCCCACGGCGCTTTGTCGTTGCAGGAGCGCAAGGCGGTCATCGATTATGCTGTGTGCGTAGGATGCGGACAGTGTATCGCCATGTGCCAATACGGAGCCGCATTGCCCGGAGCCGACGACACGACCGAACGCCTCAATTATAAGATTGCCGAATATACCTATGCCGTATTGAAAGACAAGCCCAATTTCCACGTCAGTTTTATCGTAGACGTATCGCCCGAGTGCGATTGCTGGAACCACAACGATGCTGCCGTCATACCCAATATAGGCATATTGGCTTCGTTCGACCCGGTTGCCCTCGACCAGGCTTGTGCCGATTTGGTGATAAAGTCGCCCGTGTTGCCCTCCGACAACGTACTGCACTGCAAGCATGAGCACGAGTCGCTCGAAGGTGCCGACAAGTTCCATCTTCTCCATCCCGATACCCATTGGGAGGCTGCGCAACGTCATGCCGAGAAGATTGGGTTGGGCTCGACGCAATATGAGCTGATAACGGTGAAATAGAATGCCGTTCTATCCCTGTTGCGATAGAAGGACAACAGAACGGATAATCACGCAGCTCCTCATCCCCCGAATTGCCCAAGAGGCAAGGCTCCCATGGCCGAAGAAGAGGCAGGGCGAGAGGTATCAATACCGCGCGTCGGAGTCGTGTATGGGAGAAGCTCCGGGATGTATGAGGCTGTCACGAAATAAACCGGGCCATCTGTCTTGACAGGTGGCCCGGTTTTTGCCATTCCACCTCCTTGAAATTATACCGATATGGGGGCTCTGCCTCTTAGGCGCTTCTTCTCTGCTTGCAGCAAAGTATGTGTTGGGAGGTATTTATTATCCTTACCCTCAACGATTTCTGAAAAATACTCCCGATTGCGTAAAATTTCTCTCTGGAATGGATGCCATTTCGCTGTTTCTGTGTATAATTATAGGAAGAAAAAACAAGTATTGTTTCTTGTGACAGCTGTTTGGGGAGAGAAGTGATATTTGTTTTATTCCTGTGTGGCAGCGACATCTCACTATGCTGTACAGTGCAGGAGTTTTTTTATTATGGAAAGATTGAAATGATATGTATGAAAGAGCTGTTCTGTAACGAATGCAGTCTGTCTTATGATATTCCACGCCTTGTAGCCGAGACGTTGTTGGGTGTGGAGTCTCTGTACAAGACAGCGTTGCGATATAAACAAATGCGTGATTGTTACGATTGTACCTGTGCCGAGTGGCAGCAAGTCTTTACGGATGAATTGAAGCCGTTTAGAGAATATGATGATACCACATCTGTAACCATTCCGATAGGTAATTCTCCATTGGGTGCAGACATCAAGGCCCTGCATATGGGGGCTATCGGTGTGGACTTGCCTGTTTGGTTCAATATGCAGGAAGATAACAAGTGTATAATGATTATTGCACAGGACCCTTTGAGAAATAACGACTGTTATGGGGAGTGTTTCGATGCGGTTGTTTCAACTCCTTTCGGTTTGCACGGTCTGGAACACAGGCAAAATGCAAGAGGAGGTAAAATGGCAGATATGCTGGTGAAAATGCTTGTAGGGGAGGGGTATGGAGTCTATCTAACCGACGCAAACAAATTCTTTATCTATGACCATAAAATAACCGATAAATTTTCAGCGGCGCATTTGAAGGCGTATGCCGAGGTGTTGAAACGAGAGATTGAGTGTGTCAGGCCCTCGGCTATTGTATGCCTGGGCAGGCGGGCCGAAAAGAAGTGCAGGAAATTCGGCATACAAGGTGTTTTGCCTTTGCCTCATTTGTCGGGTACGGCCCGCGGGGCGATGGTTAGGAGATTTCGCCGATTGCGGGAATGTGGCACGACGGCAGAAAATATTGCGGAGGTATATGCGACGGAGATAGTCGGTAACATAAAATAGGCAGAGGGCTGCGGCAATAAATCTTGCCGCAGCCCTCTGTTTATGATGCTCTGTTGCTCTCTCGGCGGCAGCAGTCGGGGGGACAGGCCCGCCGTATATGAAAGCGACAGAGTGGGTGTGCCGGTTATTGATGTTGCTCGCGCAGCAGGTCGTTGACCGTCTTGACGGGGTTGAATGTCTCGATGGGAACCTCTACGAAGAGGGTGTTCCAGTCGCTCATGGCGCCGTTCCACAATCCCGGCAATTCGAGAGCTTTCAGCTCGCGGCCGCTCTTGGATTTGAATGAGATAAAGCCTGTGTTCTTGTCTACGTAGCGAGGCAGGTCGTATTTGTTGCCTTCGCCATCACGCACGGCGCATACCAAATCTACGGGATTGAAGTGTGTGCCTTGCTCGAACGATGCCTTGGCTTCGGGATTTTTCATATCTATTTGCGAGCTTTCGAGTATCTGCAACGATATGGTGCCGTCTTGGTTGTATGCGAGGAACGGACCTCCGCCCGGCTCGCCCACATTTTTCACCATACCGCACACGCGCAGCGGACGGCTCAGCTTGCGCAGGAGGTATTCGGCCCGCTCGGCCTCTGTAAGCTCGGCTTCGTGCCGGTTGGTTACACAAAGGTCGTGTTGCAGGAAATGCGATATTTCGTCCAAGTCGGCTGCGGTATATTGGCCGCTGCGCAACAGGGCCGCATATTTGTCTATTTTTCCTTTCAATGTGACGAGTACACCGCCGATGACCTTTTTATAGATGACGGTAGTCTCTTTCAGCCGGTCGGGCACAACATTGTCGATGTTTTTTACAAAAATAATATCGGCATCTATGTCGTTGAGGTTCTCTATGAGAACGCCGTGGCCACCGGGGCGGAACAGCAGCTTGCCGTTGTTGTCGCGGAAAGGCTGGTTGTCCATATCGGCGGCAATGGTGTCGGTAGAGGGCTTTTGCTCAGAGAAAGAGATGTGGTAGCGCACGTTGTAGCGCGATTCGTATTGCTCGCGTATTTGCTCGACAAGCGATTTGAAGAACGGCAGGTGCTCGTGCGACACGGTGAAATGTACATTCACTTCGCGAGCGGCATTGCCTGCATATAGGGCGCCCTCGGCCAGATGCTCTTCCATGGCCGTACGTATATGGTCTTCATATCTATGGAAGAGGAGCAAGCCTTTGGGCAGTGCGCCATAGTTCATATCATCGGCATTGAGCAATGCGGCAACGACTTTCTTATACTCACCCTCCTGCACGAGTGAGGCGATATTTTTACCATATAGACGTGTGCAGGTTTCATCCAATGTGCCGTAGAATGCAAACTTCCCGATATTGTCGAAGAATTTCTTCTCGAAGTCGGTCGTAGGTACTTCGTATTCGGCATCGAGAAATTCAAAGAGATTCTTGAACATGCGGCTGGCTGCGCCCGATGCAGGAACAAACTTCACGATGCGGTGGTTTTCTGCCAGATAGTTGTCCCATGCTTCGAGATATTGTTTTACCGACTGCTCGTCTACTCGCATGATGCCATTTCCTACCGAGGCCGACCCGTCGAGTTTGAGATAGGGAAACCCGGTTGCAAAACATTGTAACTGTTCGTTTATTGCAGCTTCTGAAATACCGCGAGAGGCGAAAGTCTGCAAGTCATCTTGATTAAACATATTGCTTGTATTAGAATTAGATTTATTTTTATACTTCAAAGTTACGTAAAAATCCCGAAACAAAACATTTGCCACCCGATAAAATAATTAATAATAACGGGCAATGACTTGATAGTAGGTATTCTGTCGGCTAACGGAGGGTACGGCGGGTTATTCCGCCGTATCAGGGCCATCTTCGGTCGCGGCATCTCCTGTACGCTCTATGGTGATATACCGAGGGTCAATGTGATTGGTAAGCCATACGTCCTTTATGATGAAATGGAATGTATATCCGTCCCGGTACATCGCTTCGGTATCAATCGTCAGTACCACGGGCTTGCCGTGTCGCTGGCCTACCTTGATGGCTTTTTCTTTCGTCTCCGAAAGGTGTACATACTGTCGTTGCATGCGCTTGATGCCCCCTTTGAGTATTTTATCGACCGCCTTTTCCGACGTACCGTGATAGAGCTTCTGGGGTGGAACGGCCGGTGGCAGTTTTATATGTACATGATTGGTGTGTCCGTATCGTGCCTTTACGGCCGACCTGTCACCCGAAAATTCATATCTGCCAAATTCGTCGTTATAGATAATCTCTTTGAGCAACTCGTGGGTGAACCCATGACGGGCTATGAGGTCGGCTATGAGCATCCAACCTTGTGTATCGGGAAGAGAACTATGTCTCAGAAGGTATGCCAAACGTTTCGACTGATGGATGAAGTAAGTCATGGTGAAATCTATTATAAGGGGTTAATAACAAAATTTTCGGGGGGGTATCTACGGTTGGGCCGCTTCTATAATCTCGGCAAACTCTCGTGGAAGGACGATATTTTTTATAGCCGCTGCGTGGGTAAACAATGGGGCTATATCGCTCTCTTTGAAGCCGGCAATGCCGCATCCTATGCGGGTTACATAAAATGTAAGCTCGGGATGCGAAGCCGCAAAGTCGATAAATTTGTCGACGTAGGGCTTTATCGTTTCCACCCCTCCCTGCATGGTGGGGATGGCATAACTCTGCCCTTGCAAGCCTTCGCCTTGCCCCCATACTGCACCAAACTTGCGGGCGGCAACTCGTGCGGCTCCACCGGCATGTGCTCCTGCCAGATTGCTGCCGAAGACAAATACCTCATGGGGAGCCAATGAGGTGATATTATCGGGAGTGTAGGACGTTTTCATGTTGTATAACTGTTGGTGAATATTATCGCAAAGCTAAGTGTAAAAGAAGAGAAGGCGCCAAATGCAAGAGAAATATTTGAAATATGCACACCGGCCCGATGTTTCTGATATATAACTTCTTTATGGTGCAATTTGTTGCGCCTTTCTTCTATTCTATTGCAAATATATTTAATATCGAACAAAAATCAAATAAATTTAATAATATTATTGCGTATGCCTTGAAATTTAATATTCCGATATGCAGCGAAAAAAATGCCCGGACATGTCATCGCGACATATACCGGGCTTACGATAAGAGAGTTGTGTAATTAAAATCTTATGCTACTTATATATTGGGCAGTAAATTGCGTGTATAATATATATGGCCGGTCGTGACAAGTCGGTGCGGCACATATGTTGATTATTAGATATTGATTGAGGCACTCTGATTTAGTATAGTACTTTTCTGTATCATTATATCGTACATAGCCTCAATATAACTCTTCGTATTGTCGGGCGATATGTTGCCAGGTATAGTGTCGGGAAGCATATGTTTTCATGGCCTCCCCGGTGAGATTCTCGTGCTGCAACAGGCGTTCCAGCGACTCGACAGAGTCGAAGTAATAGGCCTCGTTATGGGTAGTCTCCCGGTTGTATATCACATCATACGCCAAGATGGGATGCCCGAAGAACATCGCCTCGACCAACGAGGGGTTGGTACCCCCGGCACTATGGCCGTGAATGTAGAATTGCGTATTAGAGCGCAGTGTATAGAGGATGTCGAGGTCATAGAGAGAGTCGAGCAACGTAATATTAGGATATGTGGAATATCTTTTTTTCAGCTCGGTCCCATATTCGCTGTATTCCCAATTACCGACAAAAACGAGTCTCATGCCCTGATGTGCAAAGGCTTCGAGGGTGATATGGCAATTATTCTCAGGCTCGATGCGGCATACCGATATGGCATAACTGGCTTTTTCCAATCCGTATTTTTGTAAGATATCGAGTTGCTTTTTCTCAGATACCTCACGCAGTACATGGTCGCCGCCGTAAGCAATAAGAGCTGCCTTTTTACCGTAAGTGTCTTGTACATAATCTTGTATGCCTTTGTTGTCGGCAACGACGACATCGGCATGGCGTACAGCCATGGCCTCGCTGGTGCGCAGGAACCATTTGGCAAACTTTCCCCATTTGGCACGGCGGTGTTCCAGCCCGTCGATATTGACGATGAGGCGTTTCCTGCACAATAGCCTGAAAAGAGGTAGAAATATGCAACCCGAAACACCCAGTACGACAATGGTATCGAATCCTCGTACCGATAGGAGTAACCCCCATGCGTCGTACAGCGTGCTTTGCATGCCGTTGGCGTGAATGGGAATATATCGCAACCGGGCATTCTTATATTCAGTAAGCCTCTCTGTAGAGTCACTACACTTCAAGAGAGGCAAGAATATGCCTGTTTGCTTGGTCGAGAATCGAGTTCTCTAAGGAGTCTAAGTATATCTGGGTTGTCTTTTCCGATGAGTGTCCCATTCCGGCGCTTATTACCGACAGCGGTATATTGTGGTTGCGGGCAGCGGTCGCCCAGCTGTGGCGCGCGCAGTACGACGACAAGTTGGTGGGAAGTCCTGTCTTGGCCGACAATATTTTGAGATATTTATTATAGCAGCCAAGAGCCGTGAGGTATTGTTTATACGACTGCGCCTTGTTTGTCGTCCTGATGATAGGAAATACATAGGGGCTGTCATTCGTCTCCTGTTCATATCTTTTTATGATTTCACGCATACAGGGTTCTATGTATATAGCAAGCCTTTGCCCCGTCTTGCGTCTCGAATAATATATCATGTTATTCTCTATGTCCTTTTTGCGCAAGAATGCTATATCTATGAATGCCATGCCTCGTGTGCAGTAGCTGAAAATGAAAATGTCGCGGGCGAAGGCGAGTTTAGCCGAAAGGGTGAGGTCGATATGTTTGAGCCTCAGTATAGCCGACTCGTTGATGGCTCGTTTGCGTGTGCGGTCTACACCCGTGTAAACGCTCCTAAACGGGTATGCTTGTGGGGTGAGTTTCTGCTTGATGGCTTTGTTATACACAGCGCGAAGCACCCGCAGGTAGAAAGATGATGTATTCCTTATGACACCGCGTTGCGTGAGCCAATCATTGTATGCGCATACCAGCTCTTCGTTAAATTGGTGGAACGGAATATCTTGTCCGTTTAAGAATGTGGCAAAACTCTTGTAGGTGCGTTTGTAGTTGCGGGCAGTGCCATATTTTTCGTTGTGTGCAAGGCTGTCGATTTGCGACTTGAAATACTCTAAGAAGAGCGTATGTTGCCTGATGTCGCGAAACTGGTTGGCAATGTCGCTAACCGTAAAGGTTGAGCCCGATGTCTCAAACTCCAAGATGATAGTCCGTATTAGTTTCATGTCATTATTTATTTGGTTTTGGAATACTCGTAACGAGGGGTCGCGAGAAAGATGTATGCCATATATACTGTTGGAATATGCGTCCCAATATACCGGCGGGATGTGTATGGCCGACGAGACTTGTTGCATTTTGCCGTGATGGTACATCTGGTAATATACCGTACCCGATAGGCAATCTTTCTTTGATTGACGGAGTTTTACTTTTACTTTTACTGTTGCCATAATATAAAAATTTAGTTACCGACCCGCCAGAGGCTGTCTCTGATATATGCCGTAGACCTGCTCGCTGCGGCATAGCGGTCGTGAGGTAGCACTGTGAGAGTCGTCATATAGAAAGACAAAAAAGAGGGAACGGTTGTTTGCCATTCCCTCTTTTTATGCACATAAGTCCTTCTCTATCTTTTCTATTTGCCGTGCTCTGCCAGATAATGTTTTACCTCTTTGAATAGGGGAGTGGCGAATACAAAATCTTCAAGAGCCGTATTGTCGCAAGTCGTTATTTCGTCGCGGGTCCCTACCCACTCTTTGTGCCCTTTACGTATAAAGATGATATTCTCGCCGATGCCCAATACCGAGTTCATATCGTGCGTGTTGATGATTGTGGTCATTTTATACTCATGGGTGATGTCACTTAGCAACTCGTCTATAACAAGAGAAGTCTTGGGGTCTAAGCCCGAGTTGGGCTCGTCGCAGAACAGATATTTGGGATT
This sequence comes from uncultured Porphyromonadaceae bacterium, assembly GCA_900542255.1. Taxonomy (GTDB): domain Bacteria; phylum Bacteroidota; class Bacteroidia; order Bacteroidales; family Barnesiellaceae_A; genus Barnesiella_A; species Barnesiella_A excrementipullorum. The sequence continues at coordinate 6,006 of UQMR01000005.1, read as the reverse complement.
GAGGGCTATGGCCCGCGCTATGGCCACACGTTTCTGCATACCGCCGCTTATTTCAGAGGGGTAGAGGTCATTTACACCATGCAGGTTTACACGGTCTAAGCAAAATTCTGCTCTTTTCTTGCAGGCGGCATAGCTGTCGCGGGTATACATTTTCAAAGGGAAAATTACATTGCCGAGGACGGTTTCCGAGTCGAACAGGGCCGACCCCTGGAACAACATGCCTATCTCCTTTCGCAAAGCCTTTATTTGCGAGGGTTTCATCGCCATGCTGTTGCGTCCGTCGTAGAGAATTTCGCCCGATTCGGGCCGCATGAGACCTACGATAGATTTTACGAGTACCGTTTTGCCCGAGCCGCTTTGTCCTATTATCAGGTTGGTTTTCCCTTCGTAGAATTGTGCCGAAATATCATACAGCACCTGTTTTCCCTCGAACGATTTGTTGATATGTTTTATCTCTATCATCCCATCATGATTTGTGTGATTATTACATCTATAAGCAGTATCATTACGCTGCTCACCACAACTGCGTTGGTGCTTGCCTTACCTACTTGCAACGAACCGCCTTTCACCGTGTATCCGTAGAACGAAGCAATACTGCTTATGATATATGCAAAGAAGAGCGATTTGAAGAGGGCATACCATATATAAAACTCATTGAAAAAGGCCTGGATGCCATACGTGAGTACCGATATGGAGATGATGCCGGTGAGTACGGCAATGGCATAGCCTCCTAAAATGCCTGTTGCCATACTGAAAATGACAAGCACCGGCATAAACGTTACCATACCGGCAATTTTGGGCAATATGATGTAGTTGGCACTGTTGATGCCCATGATTTCGAGTGCGTCTATTTGTTCTGTAACGCGCATGGCACCTATCTCCGATGCGATATTCGAGCCTACTTTACCCGATAGTATCAAGGCCAGCATGGTCGATGAAAATTCGAGTAGGATGATTTCTCGGGTGGCTACTCCTACCGTATATTTGGGTAATAGAGGCGATACGATATTCAGTTGCATCTGAATGGCGATAACCGCACCGATAAAGAGCGATATGATGATGACGATAGGGATGGAGTTGACCCCCAGCTTGTATATTTCGTCGATATAACATTTGAGAAACTCCTTCCACCGGTCGGGGCGGCTGAATGTGCGCCCCATCAGATGTGCGTAGCTTCCGAAATTTTTAAGAGAGTTGTGTAGCATATAATCTATCGGATTACATTAATAACCTGCAAATGTAATAATTTTTTGTGGCATTCTCTTGGGCTGCCTCTTTTATGTGTTGCAAATAGCTTTCCGCCGGCTGCTGCATGCGGCAAAGAAATTAAAGCTGCGCCTTTTTATTTTGCCTGCGATTGTATTATCTTTGCACACGAAAAACTTATAAGTATGAGTGTGTCAGACAAAACGAGTAACGAGGAATCGGTCGGCGCTGTGCGTAGCGAAGGCGGCATGGTGTTGCGCACCAGCGATTTGGTGAAGAAATATCGCCAGCGTACGGTTGTCAACCATGTCTCTATCAATGTGACGCAGGGCGAAATCGTGGGATTGTTAGGCCCCAACGGTGCCGGCAAGACCACCACCTTTTATATGACCACCGGGCTTGTTACCCCCAACGAAGGGCACATCTATATCAACGACCTCGATATCACAGAGTATCCTGTATATAAGCGTGCCCAGCACGGTATCGGCTATCTGGCACAGGAGCCGTCGGTATTTCGCAAACTCTCGGTCGAAGACAATATACGGGCCGTCTTAGAGATGACGAATACTACCCCCGAGTACCAACGCGAAAAGCTGGAAAGTCTCATTGCCGAATTTAGTCTCGGCAAGGTGCGCAAGAATCTGGGAGACCAGCTTTCGGGTGGAGAGCGTCGCCGTACCGAGATAGCCCGCTGCTTGGCGATAGACCCCCAGTTTATCATGCTCGATGAGCCATTTGCCGGTGTCGATCCTATTGCGGTAGAGGATATACAGAAGATAGTGTATAAGTTGAAGGAGAAGAATATAGGTATTCTTATCACCGACCACAATGCACCCGAAACGCTGAGTATTACCGACCGTGCTTATCTGCTTTTTGAGGGTAAGATACTCTTCCAGGGTACCTCAGAGGAGCTTGCCGAGAATCCCATCGTGCGTGAGAAATATCTCGGCCGCAGTTTCGTTTTCAGACGCAAGAGTTTCGACTGATAGTCGCATCGGTTTGCGAAGGGGGTCGAATAATTTCTATTTGCTCCGCATTCGCGCATAATAGACCATACAATAACCGCCTTGCTGCACCCGGCAGCAAGGCGGTTATTGTATGATGAAGGTGTTATGAGAAGTCTCAAAATTCGAACTTCTCGAGTTTCATGTTGCTCATTTCTTCGAGCCGTGGAACCAATGAGGTGAAATGTTCCGATTGTTCGTGAGCCTTCAAAGCCTCATGATCTTTCCATGTTTCGCATATCATCAGCGTATTGCGGCGGGTTGCGCTTTCGTATAGGTCATAAGCTATGCAACCATTGTCTTGCAGTGAGTGTTTTACCAATTCTTTGGCTATCTCAACAACGGTGTCGCGCTTGTCGGCGCTGACTTCCATAAAAACATTTAGCCTTATCATTGTTGTATAAATTTGAGAGGTTTATGTTACGAAACTGTTATTTCTCTTGTTTCTCCTGCGTGGGGTTCTCTTCCCCGGAGTTGTTCTCTTCTATCGGCGAAGCGATGCGTTCTTCTTCCTGTTTTTGCATCTCTTCTTGTCGGCGTGCACGGGCGCGTTCTTGTGCGCGCAGGGTATAGTACAATCCCACTATGCAGAGCAGCGATACGAAAATGATACCGAAATATTCCAAAACTTCACCTTCTTTGAGTATATTTCGACCCATAAATGCCATGACGATGAGATATATCAGAAGCATGGCGGGGATAAAGATAGATTTTTTTAAGTGTTTCATGATTGTAACTTTTATATGATGGAGTTTTTTTCTTCTTTCCTGTCGGGGAGAGGCAATGAGTTGATATAAAACGGTTCCTTTTGTAACAGGGCGTTATATATGTGCAAGCAAGCCCAGGCATCGAGTGCGGCATAGTATTGCTGGGGGACCGAGAGGGTGGGGGCTTCCCAGTTGGAGAGCCGTTGGGCTTTCGAGATTTTCTTGCCGAAGATAATGGCATATATCTTCTGCAAACTCATGTCGGCTATGCCGTACTGCTTGGCGAGGGTCTGCAACTCGATATAGTTCTGGGGCTTGAAGTCCTCAACGCGGTGCAATACCGAGAAGTCGTCTTTGAGTGAGAGCCCTATCTTTTGTAACCGGGGGTTGGTAAACAGGTCGCGTAATTCGGGGGGGAATCCTATTTTGTTTATCCGGAAGAGGAAACATTCGTTTTCGGTGGCAATTTGTATCAGTGATACCTTGTTTGTTTTGCCTTTCCGAAAAGAGGGTTTCGTTTCGGTGTCTATTCCCAGCATAGTGGCCTGCCGCAAAGTCGCTATGGCGGCCTCGGCGGCCTCGGGTGTCTCTACGACGTGTATTGTGCCGTTGAAGCTCTCGATAGGCAGTCCGTTGACAGTCTCCTTGTCTATGCTGGCGTGGGGTTGCAGTGTTATCATATTTTGTTGTTGCTTACGACATGTGGTGGTGATGGTGACAATGCGGGTCTTCACAATCGTGATGTTCCTGCTCGTGAGCGGTGTATTCCTCGGCATCATCCTCGGTTTCATGGCCATAGCACAAGCCGTGGAGCGGTCGCATGATGTTTACCAGTTTCTGTCCCCAATACGTGGCGAAATTTTCTCTGCACCGGCTTATCGCTATGCGCGACATGGTTTCGTTGCCATAGCGGTACACTTCGAGAAGGTCGCGTATATCTTGGTATATATCGGCAATTCCCTCTGAGATAGAAGCTGCGATAGGGGTGTCGCTGTAAGCCATGTCGGCATCGAACACTTCGAGGTAGTCGTCATCTTTTCCCAAGAGATTGCCCATAGTGCTACGCAGGTATTCGTATTGCTCCTCAGTGACATAACCGGCCAGGAGGTCATCCTCCTCGGTCTCGTCGGCGGGAAGCAGCGAGGCTTTCAGGTAGAGCAAGGGTAATATACGTGTGAGGGTAAGCAGGAAATTGCGCCTGTCGGTTTCGGCGCTTCGCTCTACCCATCCGCAGAATTCCACCCCTACGGTGACAAACTCTACAATCTCTTTCGAGTATACTCTTTCGTCCATCTTCTATTTGCGGTATAATTGGTTATGGCATATATAATCATATACGCCTTCGGGAAGAAATGTATTCATATTGTGTCCTTCGGCAATGCCGTTACGTATCCATGTCGACGATAGTTCCACGATGGGGGCGCGTGCATAGCTTACCTGTTGCGGCAGGGCATCGGCATCTATCTCGTAGCCCATACGCGGATATACGCACACACCATACTCCTCGATAATACGGCGGCTCTCTTTCCAGCGGTCGAAGATAATCCAGTTGTCGGCACCGATAATCAGTACGAAAGTATTTCCGGGGTATTTCTCGCGAAGTGTATCGAGCAACACTATCGTATAAGAGGGTTGCGGCAGCGAAAACTCTATATCGCAGTAGCGTATCTTGCGTTGGGAGCTTATGGCCAGCTTCAACATCTCGCAGCGGTGGCGGTCGCCGTCGGGAGTAGTGCGTTCTCTCACCGGATTGTGCGGCGTTACGCTCATCCACACTTCGTCGAATCCTTCATACTCGGCAAGGTATGAGGCCAACATGAGATGCCCCATGTGTATGGGATTGAACGAGCCTGAGAAAACACCTATCTTCATGATTATGAATTGATAAATTCCGTAACGATTTCTATGACTTGCTCCTGGGCTTTTTCCAGCACATCGTTGACGACGATTTTATCGAATTGCGGCGCATACGACAACTCCTGCACGGCTTTGGCAATGCGGGTGGTGATTACCTCGGGAGCATCGGTACCCCGTTTCACAAGTCGCTCATGCAATACGTCTACGCTGGGCGGTTTTATGAATATAGAGAGGGCGTCATGGCCGTAGAAGCGCTTGATGTTGAGCCCGCCTACCACATCGACGTCAAATATGACGTGGCGGTTGCTTTGGCGCAGGCGTTCTACCTCGCTTTTCAGCGTGCCGTAGTATTTGCCGGGATATACCTCTTCGTATTCCAGAAAATCGCCGTTGCCTATGTGCTCGCGAAACTCTTCGGTACTCATGAAATAGTAATCTTTTCCGTTTTGCTCGGTGCCTCTTGGCTGGCGGCTGGTTGCCGATACCGAGAACGACAACGGCATCCCTTGTTGCATGAGATACTGAATGAGGGTCGATTTGCCCGAGCCCGAGGGCGCCGAAAAAATGATAAGCTTGCCTTTTTTCTCCATAACAGTTGCTACATTATGTTGAGTACTTGTTCTTTTATCTGTTCCAGCTCGTCTTTCATGCGCACTACGATGCGTTGCATCTCGGCATGATTTGCCTTAGAACCCAGCGTGTTTATCTCGCGTCCCATCTCCTGGGCGATGAATCCCAGCTTCTTGCCTTGCCCGTGGCCGCTCTCCATGGTCTCCATGAAGTAGCGCAGGTGGTTGTCGAGGCGGTGTTTCTCTTCGTTGATATCCAATTTTTCGATATAGTATATCATCTCTTGTTCGAGACGATTCTTGTCGTAGTCGATTTCCTTTATTTTGGACAATCCGTCAACGATACGGCCTTTTATCTTCTCTATCCGCTCCTGTTCGTATATCTCCACTTCTTTGAGCAGGGCGGCTATATTGGTGACTTTTTGCGTGAAGATATCTTGCAGACATCGGCCCTCTTGTGTGCGGAATGCGACAAGTTGGTCTATGGCCAGCGCTACCGCTTTGTCGAGAGCCGTGGTTTCTTCGTCGCTCAGTTCGGGAGTTTCGGTTTGCAGCGTGTCGGGCAGGCGAAACAAAATCTGGAACCAGTCGGCCGGCGTGCTTATGCCCAACGTCTCGGCAGCGGTGTTTATCTGCTGGTAGTAGCTTTGCAGCGCATTCAGA